>NZ_JAUBPO010000093.1:0-30257 GCF_036700785.1 Microcoleus sp. S28C3
AATATTTGCCAAAATGGAATTACCGTGCTGTTCCGACAATTGAGTAAATAGTGAAGTTATTAAATTTTCATTCCTAATATAATAACGAGTTTCAATAGTTGTTTTTCCCTTCACTATTCTCACGGATTCTATCAGGCCTATACTGTGAAGTTTCTCCCATTGATTGTCGGGGTCAATCAGCTCTTTGATGTCACTTAACATGGTTGTGATGTCGGATTTCTGAGCGACCGTGATTACTTTCTTTATTTGTCGAATAAGCTGTATGTGTAAATCCCGAAAATCCTTGTCTAATTGCTTGTTTAAACAACTTTTTTACTGTGGTATACAGGGAGGGTTGGTTCTTTTTTAAGGTAATTACATAATCTCCTTCTTGTTCGACAATTGACTTCACAATTGACCTCTGACAGCCCATAGCATCAATGGTGACAATGCTTCCATTTAATTCTAATACTTTGAGTAAAGCCGGAATAGCTGCGATCTCATTAGATTTTTTATCTACCTTAACTTGTCCAAAAACTAATCTTTGACTGGTCGCCCAAGCACTGACCATATGAATTGCTTTTTTATCTCCTCCCCGATCGTAAGAATGGCGAAGAGTTTTGCCATCAATTGCGATTACTTCTCCGGGATTGAAGCAACTAATAGATTGAATCCAACTCAAAAAACATTTCTGAAATTGCTCCGGTTTGAGGCGAGAAAATACTCGTGCAATTGTGTCATGTGAAGGTATGCCATTTGGCAATTCTAAAATTTTCTTCAACCATTCGTATTGAGCTGCGCCCGTAACTTTCGATATCCACCCATGTATCAGCACCGCAAATCACGGCACAAAGTGAGAGGGTGATAATGTCAATTAATTGATGATGTTTCGTCCGCTCAATTCTGGGATCTTCTAAGTCGGAAAAATGGTCGGCAATGGTGATTTTAGGTTTGAGTTTCATGCAGGGTAAACTCTAATTACAGCAGATTCCATGTATATATGATACACTGTATTTAGTACATAAGCGAAAAAAATGAAACCTTATTCGATCGAGTTGCGTGAGAAAATAGTTAAAATTTATGAACAAGGTGATACCTCAATTAGAAAAGTAGCCGCCAGATTTGATGTGAGTAAAGGGTTTGTTCAAAAAATCTTAAAACAAAAACAAACAACGGGTCATGTTCAACCCAGAAAACAGGGTGGAAGCTTGAAAAGCGTGTTACACTCGCGCACAACTGAATTGACCCAGATGGTAGAAAAATATCCGGATAGCACGTTGTCAGAACCCAAGTGAATATTGGCTTCGGGACTACAACGAAGCTGTCAGCCCGAGCATGATGTGTCGTGAACTACAAAAACAAAAATTGACGCGAAAAAAAAGACCATACGCAGTAGTCAGTCGGCTACTGAAAGAGTGCAAATTCTGAGGGGTGAATATTGGGATAAAGTGAAAAATATTGACCCTGACAACCTCGTTTTTTTGGATGAAATGGGCGTTCTATTGGGGTTGACACGAACCCACGCTCGCTCAAGATATGGTAGTAGAGTCTACGACTTAAAACCATTTTATCGGGGTGCAAAAATCACAGTTGTCGGAGCAATAAGTTTAAAAAAAGTAGTGGGAATAATGACCCTAGATGGGTCTATGGATGGCAAGGCATTTTCCGTTTTTATTGAACACTTTTTAGTGCCAAATTTATGGGATGGTGCCGTCGTTGTTATGGATAATCTCCCAGCGCACAAACTGGCGGCGGTTAAACCCTTGATTGAATCGGTTGGCGCCACTATCCTCAATTTATCACCGTATTCTCCGGACTTTAATCCGATAGAATTATGGTGGTCACAACTGAAAGCTTTTTTACGTCAGTTCTCGCCCACCACTACTAAGATGGTTGATATTTTAATTGCTACTGCGCTTGATTTGGTTAATACTAAGCACTTCAAGAACTGGTTTACAAGCTGCTGCTACTGTACTTCATAAACTTGGAATACGCTGTAAATGTTTTTTGGATACTCAAGAATTGTCATCCAATATAGCAATCCTAAATCATAATCAATATTATGATATAATTATATCCAATACTCGATCGTGAAAAAAAATGAATAACTTACAACTGCCACAAAAAGACATGGAAAAAGAAATATCTCAATTAGAATCTTTCATTAAAAGCGATATCGATGCAAGAGAACTAAAACGAGCAATAGCTGTCAGGATGGCGCTTGAAGGTAAGCTGTACCATGAAATTAGCAAAGTGTTAGGTGTAAGTGAATTCTTTGTTGGTTATTGGAAAAAGATTTTTAAAACCCAAGGAGTCGAAGGAATAAAACTAGGATATAAAGGCTCGCCAGGGTATTTGACAGAGCGACAAACGGATGTAGTAGTCGAGTGGTTAAAGCATAAACAATATTGGAACTTAGAAGAGTTAGTGACTTATGTAGAACAAGAGTTTGGTGTGAGCTATAAATCAAAACAGAGCTATTATGAACTTTTCGCTGCTGCCAATATTAGTTGGAAAAAGACTCAAAAAATCAATCCAAAATCTGATGACGAACTGGTAAAAAAAAAGCGGGAAGAAATTAACGAGATTTTATCGAAAAACAAGGCGGGCATAGAATCTGGGGAAATAATAGTATTGTTTTTAGATGAATGTCATCTACTTCATGGCGATCTGACAGGCTACGTTTGGGGTCTATCCGATAGGAGAATTGAAATTCCAATTACTAATGAAAGAGAGCGACAAACTTATTTTGGTGCTCTCAATTATCAAAGCCAACAATTTCACATTCAAAGTCATCCATCTGGGGATGGAAAATCAACGGTCAAATTTATTAAATATTTACAATATAAATATAAAGGTCGGAGAATTATATTAATTTGGGATGGAGCTAGTTATCATAAATATGGAGAGTTTAGAGATTTCTTATCAACAGTAAATAGTGACAAAGAACCTGAGAATTGGTCAATTACTTGTATTTTATTTGCTCCCAATGCTCCCCAACAGAATCCCGTTGAAGATATTTGGTTACAAGCTAAAAACTTTTTAAGAAAGTATTGGTATTTATGTAGGTCTTTTAAGATTATCAAATTTTTGTTTGAGTTCTTCACTAAGGAACATAAATTTGATTTTCCCAAAATTCATCAATATTGTACATAGAAAATCATTTAGGATCGCTATATACCATATTCTGTTAACATAAAATTTAGATGCGTTCGCCCTGACCCATGCACGAGGAATCGGGATATGAACCAGATATTATTGTACTTAACGAACAAACCATTGGAAACGAACCATAATGGGAAAAATCATCAATTATCACAATGGGTTCATCAGTCCCCCTAATCGTCGAGGTAACTAGCACTAATTGGGGGGATGATTGTGCCCTAAAGCTTGAGGCATATGAGTCAATGCGTATTCAAGAATATTGGATTATAGACTATCTAGGATTGGACAGCAGACGGTTTATTGGCAACCCCAAGCAACCAACTTTTTCGATTGATCAACTAATTGACGGCGAGTACCAAGTCAAACTGTTCAGAGAAGGCCAGCCTATTGAGTCCCCAACTTTCTCAGAATTGAAGCTGACAGCGCAGCAGGTGTTCGCAAAAGGTAATTGAGGAGGCTGCTTATGCTGATGTCCGAGTAGGGGTATCTGATTAAAGATACGATCGCGCGCATCTAAGGTATCTTGTAGAGATGCGATTCATCGCTTCGGGGCTGCAGAGCAATTAGCCAGCAGCAATTCCCAATACCCTATTCCTCAATCTAAAATCTAAAATCTAAAATCTAATGAAGCTAGGACAGTGGATAGGCTTATTAGCCCTCATCGCATCTTGTTACATCCTGTGGCAAATCAGGCAGGCCCTACTGCTGCTGTTTGCCGCCGTCGTCTTAGCCACAGCCTTAAACAGACTAGCGCGCTACTTGCAAAAATTCGGACTCAAAAGATCGATCGCCGTACTCTTATCAGTTAGCTTCTTAGTCCTGATCTTCGTAGGATTATTCCTAATCATTGTACCACCCTTTGCCCAACAGTTTCAACAACTTACCCAAAGAGCCCCTCAAGGAATAGCAAGGTTAAATGAGTGGATCGATCAGATTGAAGCTCGCTTTTCTGGACAAATTGGTCAGCGACTACCGAATCTTGATATTAACGACATTATCCAACAACTGCAACCCCTATTCAATCAACTCGTCGGCGGCGCAGGAGCTTTTGTAGGCAACACCTTAGGCGTTATTCTCAGCTTTTTGCTAGTCATAGTTTTGACCTTAATGACATTAGCAGATCCTTTATCTTACCGCAAAGGATTTATCCAACTATTTCCCTCTTTTTATCGGCGGCGAATCGATGGCATCTTAGATGAATGCGAAATAGCCCTTGGCAGATGGGTAATCGGTGCTTTAATTAGCATGAGCGTCATCACTTTTCTCAGCCTAATTGGTTTGTCAGTATTGCAAGTTCCCCTAGCTCTAGCTCACGCTGTTTTAGCTGGTTTGCTGAACTTAATACCCAATATCGGACCCGGTTTGAGCGTCATTCCCCCAGTGACTATCGCACTTTTAGACTCTCCCTTAAAATCCGGTTTTGTGCTTATCCTCTACTTTCTAATTCAACAATTTGAAAGCAACCTCCTTACCCCTTACGTTATGGCGCAGCAAGTAGCGCTACTGCCGGCTGTTACTTTAATAGCTCAAGTATTCTTTGCCACCTTCTTTGGATTTTTAGGACTATTACTTGCCCTTCCTCTCACCGTTGTGGCTCAAGTTTGGGTTAGAGAAGTTTTGATTAAAGACATTCTCAACCAGTGGGACACCAATCCCAGAAAGCTAGCAGCGATCGATACCGCTATTCACGAGGAGTACGAATCTTTAGGAGTAACACATAACAAGCCAGAAAGCCTGCCCGAACAAAAATTAGAACTCCCAAATAATACAGAAAGCCACACTCCTGAAAATCAATAATTGAATTATATCGATGATGACTGTTGCACCCCTTGACAATCCACGTTTAAAAACTACTCAAGGAGTGCTTTTACCAACTATCAGTTGCTCAACTTATCAGACGTTATTGGCAGAATCTGGAAACCGCAGATCCTCTAAATTCGCTTACAGTCGAGGAGTGCTAGAAATTATGATGCCGTCCGACTTACATAAAAACATAAATTGCGACCTGAAACGCATCGTGACCGCTTTAACTGAAAAGTTACACTTGAGACTTAAAGGATTTGGTTCGACGAGTTTAAATCGCTCCGATTTACAACAAGGTACAGAACCAAATTCATATTTTTATATCCAAAATTTTGACAGTATTATCGGTAAAAAAATTGAAATTTCAAAGGAGGTGCCACCAAATTTAGTCATTGAAGTCTATCTGACCCGTATCTCCTCAAATCGATTACGAATTTATCAGCAACTAGCAATTATTAAAAGGCGATATAGGCTAGAAACTGTGCAAATTTACAACGTTCAAAATCCTCCATATATTTTTTACGAATACAGTCTTTCATTTTTAATTATGCCTGCAACCTTGCTGGCTCATTTAATAAAAATCTCAGAAACTCAGGACGATAATGCTATTGTCCAATATTGGTGGCTGTGGGTGAGGCAGCAATTGCAAGCACAGAGTTTGTAGCTAATTTATAGCGAAGACCAATAAGGAGACCGATCGCCAAAACAGCATTCGCTCGATCGACATTCCATCACACTAAAATCTAAATCTAAAATCTAAAATAGTCTTATGCGCTCGATCGACGAAATCAACGATAAAATCAGCCAGGGCAAAGCCACAGTCTGGACAATCGAAGAACTCAAAACTAGAGTTCAAGAAACCAGCATTACCCAAGCAGCCAAAGAAGTCGATGTGATTACCACCGGCACCTTCGAGCCGATGGAATCCTCCGGTGCAATCATCAACCTCGGCCATACCGACCCGCCGATAAAAATCCGCCAGTGCTGGCTGGACGGCGTTTTAGCCTACTCCGGCTTCGGGGCAGTAGACCTGTACCTGGGAGCCACCCAAGTAGCCGAAGACGGCGAAGAATCCCGCGAACGGGGAGGCGGACACGTCATCGAAGACTTAATAGCCGGCAAACCCGTGCAGTTGCGCGCCTTGGGGCAAGTAACAGACTGCTACCCCCGCGCCTCCTTTGAAACCACGATTACCCGCGATACGATCAACCAGTTTTATTTATTCAATCCCCGCAACGCATATCAAAACTTTATTGTTGGCGTCAATGGAGGCGATCGCCCGCTGTTCACCTACCTCGGCCCCTTGCAACCAAACCTCGGCAACGCCGTCTACTCGAACCTTGGAGCCATGTCTCCCCTCCTCAACGACCCCGACCTCGAAATCATCGGCATAGGCACCCGCATCTTCCTAGGAGGCGCTCAGGGCTACATCACCTGGGAAGGAACCCAGCACTTCCCGCTGCAAAAACGCCAGCCCAACCGCACCCCCATCGGCCCGGCCGCCACCCTCGCACTAATCGGCGACGCCAAACAGATGAACTCGAAATGGGTGCGCGGCTGCTACTTCAAAAACTACGGCCCATCCCTGATGCTGGGAGTCGGCATCCCCTTTCCCGTCTTAAACGAAACAGTCGTCGCCCACTGTGCAGTATCCGACAAAAAAATAGTAGCGCCGGTGGTAGATTTCTCTATCCCCCGGCGCGTTCGTCCCACCTTCGGTTTAGTCAGCTATGCTCAATTAAAGACTGGCCGCATCACGATCGAAGGCAAACCAGTACGGGCGGCCCCCCTTGCGAGTATGTTTCTGTCCCGGCAAGTAGCATTGGAATTGAAGCAGCAAATTGAAGCGGGTCAATTTACCCTCACGGCCCCAGTTGCTCCCCTACCAGCCGATCGAGTATTTCTCCCGCAAGATTTGTGGGGCGCCCAAGTGAGGCTGGAATAAAGGCTTTTAGATTGGCGGTTTGGCGGTTTTAGATTATTTGTGGACGCACAAGGTTTTAGAAACCGGGTTGCTTGTCCCCAGCTTTGCCTGAAAAGTTAGGTTTTTGGTCAAGAAACCCGGTTTCCGATCCTCGCGAGTGCGTCCAGGATTCTAGATTTTCGATTTAAGAATTCTGGTAAAAAACTGCACACATAAGAAACTGATGCACTCACCTAAAATCTAAAATCTCAAATCTAAAATGGGTTCATTCCTCGATCGGCTTAGGCTTCTTAACCGGCTTAGGAAGAGGTTCCTTGGGGACAGGTGGTGGTGCTGCAGCTGCGGACTTGATGGTAGGACGCCCTACAGGAGCACCGTCACCGCTGGGCCTAGGAGTAAACGGACGCTTCCCTCCTCCTTTGAAGCCACCGGGCGGCTTGCTGCCAGGGGGGAATTTCCGCTTTTTAATCGGCAGGGCACCAATATTATTAGCCTGCTCAATCATCAGACTGTCAGCTTTCAATTTGACGTGGAAATCCCAAAAAAACCCGATCGCTTTTGTTGCTAAATCTCCCTTGAGTTTCAGTTTAAAAAACTTCATCTTGTCGTCATTCTTGCGGGGAGCTTGCTTGATTTTGACGATGACATACTTGTCTTCGTCTTGGGATTGATAAATCACCTCACCTCTAATCGAAAAATAGCCATCTTCAACATCAGGTTCCGAGGGTGGCAAAGATGCGGTAGATGCTTCGTCGCTAGTCTCAATCTCCGCTGCTTCCTGATTTTCCTCATCAGAGGACGGTTCGGGAGGTTTCTTGAGCGTTTCCGGCTCCCAAACTCCCATAATCTGGGCGTGCAAGTTGCCGTCTTCTTGCCTGGTGCGGGGATATACCACCCACAGGTGTTCTTGTTCGAGATCCAGATGATTTTTGACTAAACTCATGACTCTACCCAGCAAAACTGCGTCGATGGCAGTTCCGTCGGCAGCGATCAGCATACCCCGGGTGAATTGCTCTTCTGATTGCGTGTAGCGGCCCCGCACCAAACCAACAGCTCGGTACTGTCTGGGTTCGCTGGGGGGGGGAATGGGATGTTGGCGCATGACGGAGGGTATGTCCTCAGCGCCCTGACTTTCGCTAGCAGCAGTCTCGGCGGTTCCGGGCGGTGGGACTGCGAGCGCTGGATTAGCGCTGGCAGATTCCGAAGGCGCGGATGGCGCGGATGCTGCTGGAGGATTGCTGGGCTGGTCTTGTGGCTTTGTTTTGTCCTTGTCGAGGGCAGAACTGTAGCGTGGTCGTTGCAGCTTATCCTTGGACGCTGGGGCGTCTGTTGGCGTTGGCGGTTGATTTTCGTCAACAGGTGCAGCCAACGCCGAAGGCACCGGACTTTCGTCTGGTGTCTCAGGAATGGAATCTGTATCTTTAGGCGGATTGACGGCCAGTTCGCTGGGCTGAGCCTTGCGAGTTGAAGTAGATTTGGACGATTTGGAAGACCGGTTGGGAGAGGGGTTCATAAAAACTCCTTGCAGCGGAGACACATCCCTTAAGGGAAATTAGGAATAAACTGAAGAAACTGCTTTAAAAACTACTAGCACCTGACTTGGGGCTTGCGCCCGGAGGTCTGGTTGTGACCCGTCAACGCCAACTTTCAACGCTACCAGTGCCGATCGGTTGGCTGGCTGCTAAAATCCTTGCGAGCAAGGACTTTAGGAGTTGCTGACCGATCGATCGCCGATCGCGCCGAGTTGGAGTTGCTGGCTAATAGCATTTAGGATATTCAGCTTGCCTATTTTACTTAATCCAATTACCTAACGGGCTGATCCGCCATATTTTCGGTAATTTTTAGCTTGACCAGACTAAATTGGACAGACACCGCAGTCCTTGGGGCTGCGGGTCTGAGTGTCCAAAATTGTTTAGCTAGCATGGAGTTGTGGGTCTGTTACCATATTAGCTGCAAGTAAAAGGCTGCTTTGTCCGTTGGGACTTTGAAGTTAAAAACCTTTACCGTTGCACCGATCTAGTTAAATGGCAGATGCCCCCGGGCGATGCGTTAATTCTTAGAAAATAGTAGATTTTAAGCTGGGATAGTTGAATTATGGAAAAAGCAAACAAGCGTCGTGGGTTGATTACTGTGGTGGTGGTGCTGTCGCTCATCGCTTTTTTGGGATTTTCTCTTGTGCCAATTTTGGACAGTATTCTCAAGGCCAGCCAAGTGCAAAGTCGGTCAACTCCAACGCCTGTTCAGACGGCGCAGTCTGGGGAGAAGCAATCAGAGTTGCTGCAAGCTCAGGCGAGGGGGTACGAATTGGTTTTGCAGCGGGAACCTGACAACGTAACGGCTTTGCGGGGATTGTTGCAGGTGCGGCTGGAGTTGATCGGGCAAGGAGTGGGGGACATTAAGGATGCGATCGGTCCTTTGGAAAAGTTGGCTTCGCTGAATCCCGAGACTACTGAATACGGGATTTTGCTGGCTCAGGCTAAGGAACGCACGGGCGATCGCGAAGGGGCCGCTCAAGCTTACAGGTCAATTTTAGCGTCTAAGCCTGGGGAAATTAAGGCTTTGCAGGGGTTGGTGAATTTGTTGCTAGTGCAGCAGCGGCCGGAAGCTGCGATCGGACTGCTGCAAGATACGCTGAAGGCGGCTCCGGCTGCCAATCAGGCAAAACCGGAAAGTGTTGATGTAACTTCGGTGCAGTTGATTTTGGGACAGGTTTATGCTGTGCAGAAGCGCTACGAGGAGGCGATCGCAATTTACGACGAATCTGCCAAGGCTAATCCAAAAGATTTTCGCCCGACTTTAGGAAAGGCGATCGTGTTGAAGGAACAGGGTAAAACAGATGAGGCAAAAACGCTGTTCGATCGAGCTACTGAGTTAGCTCCTCCTAACTATAAAGACCAAATTAATCAGTTAGCTAGCGGCACTCCTTCGCCATCTCCAACAGCAGGAGATGCCAGTCCCGAACCTGCGGCTTCCCCAATTCCTGAAGGTGCGCTACCAAAACCTTAAGGAGTGTTTTAAGTACCTTATAACTGTAAGGACACAGCAGTGCTGTGTCCCTACCCATGCCGAGTTCTTTAACCTAGATTTGAGATGACCAATTACTAATTACCAATTAGGTAAGACCTCGGAGGGAATTATGACTACTAGCGTTAACCGCGTTGTTCTACCTCCTGCTTTTCCAGACCAGACTCAATTACCAGACTCCGACGGTATTTTTGTTAAAAATTGTCAGGAGCATCCGCAAAGTTTAATTTTAACTGATTCGATCGGGCAAATTTTGCAGCAGCGGCATCCTGACGGACAATATGCGATCGGTCAAGACTGCGGCATTTACTGGCGAGAAACTGAATCGGCGAAGGTGCAGAAGCTCCCGACTGGTTTTATGTTCCCAATGTACCTCCTAATTTAGACGGTCAAATTCGCCGTTCCTACGTGCTGTGGCGGGAACACATAGCACCATTAATTGCTTTGGAATTTGCCAGCGGGAACGGGGATCAAGAGCGCGATTTCCTTCGGGATATCTTCGCTTCACGTACTCCTTTATCGCGCACCGATAAAGGGGTAGTCACTAAACCTGGAAAGTTTTGGGTTTACGAGCGGGTGATGCGAATTCCCTATTACGGCATCTACCAAGTTAATAATGGCAGATTAGAAGTTTATCGGTTGATTGACAGGTATTATCAACTGTTAGAACTCAATCAGCGCGGTCATTTTCCCATTGCACCTTTAGGCGTAGAATTGGGACTTTGGCAAGGCAGTTATCAAAATCAAACCATGCTTTGGCTGCGCTGGTGGCACGAGGAAGGTAATTTGCTGTTGATTGGCGATGAAAGAGCAGAATTAGAGAGATTGCGAGGGGAGCAACAGCGCGAAAGGGCCGAGAGTGCAGAACAGGCACGACAAGCTGAATTTCAGGCAAGAAGGGATGCAATTCCCCGGTTGTTGGGAATGGGGTTGAGTGCCGAACAAGTGGCGGAGGCCTTAAGTTTATCGGTGGAGGAAGTTAGCCACAATTATCACGGATGAGATAGTTTTATCGGGATACAGTTAACTTCAAATTCTAGAAGATTCTCAAATGTCAACTGTCTGCTTCTCAGCTTTTGGAAGAAGTAATAGCAAGTGCCACATCCTCGCGAGTTGCTCCCAGCGCTAGCATTGTCCTTACCATCAAATCAAGAGAAACAGACGGATCGCCAGCTTCTATTTTAGCTACCCGTGACTGACTAGATTTAATTTTCTTAGCCAAACTTTCTTGAGAAAGATTTTGACTAATGCGAAGCTGCTTCAAGCGTTTAATTAGAGACAGCTTCATCTCAATAAAAGCAATTTCTTCGGCTGAATGTTCTAGAAAGTCTGCGGCATCTCCCACCCGCCAACCTGCTGCTTCTAAACGTTGACGTTTAATGGCATCCATTGTAAATATTACCTTTTTTAATTATATGAATTGCACAGACCAAGGATTGTGAATGGTGAATTGTCTCTCAATTTGTAAGGTGGGCAATGCCCACCCTAAAGGAAGTCCTGAAATAACTAGGTTTCTCCTGAGCTTCGATCGTACAATTTCAGTCGTTTTTGGCTGTTTTATATCACGCGCTTAGGCGTTTTCTGGGTAGTTTTTGGAAACACATCTGCAATGACAATAGCATCTGAGTCAATCCGGTAAATAATTCGCCACTGTTTATCGGCTTCACTATCATCGATCCGCAATTCGTGGCAGTGAGGGCTGATGCTTGGCATAGGTCGAGAGACAGGCATGGCTAAAATTTCTCTTTGTAACATCCTTAATAAAATCCCTGCCTCAATTCGCGCTGAGGCGGAAAAAGGGGAATTTTTACGGAGCCTCTGATGAGCCAAACAACATCTTTGTTCTCGCCTTGGGATTCCATAAATTAAGTAGTCTAGTCATAGAGTTTACAAATATGTCGTATCTGACATAGTTATGGCTCAAGATAACTAAAAGTGGTAGAAGATACTAAAGATTGCCGAATTTCCTCTCAATTGGTAAGGTACGCATTGCCACCCAGCCCTGTCAAGGTGCGATCGACTGATTTGCGTCATTCTAGGCGGTGGCGATCGGCAATAAACCTGGTTTATTACCGATCGCCTTTTAAAAGAATCAGATTTAACGATCGCCCGCTACCCAATTTCAAGCGTTTGAGGGATTTCTTCACAACCTTAACCTGAACTTCTCCCTGTAAATATACTTATACAGGCTCCAAAGCCTCTAACCACAAAGGTTTCAATTGTTGAGTAAAAAATGTGTACCCATGTAGATGATTGATATCTGTTTGCAATCGGCAATTATATCGAATCTACAACAATTGAGCGCGATCGTCTGCGTCAGCTATTCCTGATAAATGGGTACAATTTTTCATCTCAACAGTTGCATCCTTTGTTGAGTAAGAGTTTTAGGACTGTTAGTACATTTTTATGGGGGAAGTCCAGATTTGTCCGGTGATTGTCCGAAAGAAATCTCGCACGTCCCCGGCATAAGCCCGCTTGGTGTTAATTGAGCGTTTGTCGGCTAGCAATTGCGCGAACACGTCGGGGTCATTGTCCAGCGTCGGGAAGGTTGGCAGGTTGGGGCGATCGATTGTGGCAAGGGCGGCGGTTGGTGTCATGGTGGTGGGGCTTGTGGTATTGAAAAGGTGAAATACCAATGTCCGCACCGACTATCCCGGTTTTAGCGCCACGATCGCGATGCAGCGCCGTCCACCGTATTTTTGGTGAAAAACCTGCTACCCTTATTTCTGTTAACCTTTGTGCCGTTAATGGCGTTTTACTTTCCCCATAGGCTTTCAAAGGAGCGTCCCCCGTTGTCGTATCAGCCCTGATGACGGGTATTGTGCTATTAGTCGGTAACAATAATCGATTGCCGGAAGTTGGCTATACCACTGCCCTAAAGTATGGGTTTTACGTATTCTTTTGTCTAAGTTTGTTCAGTATCCTGGTTGGAATTATCAGCGATCGCCTGATTTTAAAAGGACACAAGCCCCTTGCTGTAAAGCTCGATTGGATTGCACGCTTTTTATACTATGTGATGATACTGTTCACCATTGCAGATTAGTGGTTTGTTTTTAGAGATAGCTTGAGTTAAATCTGAGGATGCCAATGAAGTTGATTTCCCGCCTGAAAAACCCTCGGTTTGCCAAATATGTCACGATCGCTCTGGTAACAGCATTACTGATTGGATTGATTGCCTTGCTTTGGGGGCGTTCACCCAAGACCAGCGATTCAGACCCTATCCATCTGGCGATCGCGGCTCCCGTAACGGGTTTACGAGATATCGCCGCCAAAGAAATGGTTCAAAGCGTGCAACTCTACCTAGACTCCCTCAATCATAACGGTGGACTCAATGGTCATCCTCTAAAACTCCTAGTCTTTGATGACAAAGGCAACTCCAATACCGCCCGTGAAATTCCTCACCAGGTTAACAACTCGCGAGCACTGGTGGTGTTGGGACACCTGAATAGCGTTACCTCCCTGGAAGCCGCTCCCATCTACAACGCCTTGCAGATTCCTGCCATTACCGGAACCTCCAGCGAAGATTATATTACCGAAGCACACCCCTACTATTTCCGAACCATCTTCACTAACTCAGTTCAGGGAAGTGTGGTAGCGCTGTATATGCAAAGAGCACTGAATTTAAAGACGGCCAGCATTATTTATTCCGACGATCGCCTAGGACAAAGCCTGGATGAAGCTTTTGAAACCACCTTTAAGCGCGAAGGTACCCTGAAGCACGCCTGGAAGTTTGATCCAAAAAATCATAATGTGCCCGCTGAGGTCAACCTCATTGTCAATGAATTGGCAGCGGATTCAAATTCCGGCATGGTGTTCCTGGCAATGGATGATATCGATGCGAGAGACTTTATTCTGGGGATTCGTCGGCGTGGACTCAAAACATCCTTGTTTGGTAGCCAAAGTTTGGTACGAGAAACCGCCTCGAAACTGTTTAAACAATATAAGGAAGAAAAACAGCAACCGGGCTATTTCTTGAATGGCATCTATGTTCCGTCTCCCCTAATATTTGACAGTGCTGGCATAGATGCCCAGGAGTTTGCTAGTCACTACCAGGAAGCTTATGGCAACCTACCGAGCTACGTAGGTGCTGCTTATTACGACGTGGCTCGGGTGGCGGTTCGGGCTATTCAAGAGGCTGAGATTCAGAATACGCCAGGTAGCCAGCAGAAAGATCGTGAAAAAGTTCGTGATCGACTTGAGGCAATTAACAGCCGCAATGTCGCAGTGAAAGGCTTGAATGGTCCAATTTACTTCGATGCTACCCACGATAGTAACCCACCCGTCCGCATTGAACAGTATGTTGGACAACATCTAATCTCCGCTCCTGTGCAATTCAGCCCGATCGCCGATTTGTCTGGAGTAGATTTAGATCGAGAACTGAAAGCAGGAAACATTCTTCGCCTCAACTACAAATTTAAAGACCAGTATTTTTGGCGACAACGAGTTGCCTATACTGGCATTGATGTTAATAAACTCAGTCGCATTGACCAAAATAAATCGAGTTTCACTGCTAATTTCAATGTCTGGTTGCGTTACATCGGCGACGATGCACCTTTAGCGATTCAGTTTCCTGATGCGGTTACAAACATCCTCAACCCGGCAGCACCCATATTTGACCCCAAAAAACCCATCAAAGCTCGAACCCTTGATGGGCTGAATTACCGACTTTTTCAGGTGGCTGGGGAATTTAAAAATAGTCTCGACTTACGCGACTACCCCTTTGATTCCCAAAAAATGACAGTTCGTTTTCTGAATACATCCCTCTCCACTGAGCGCCTGATTTATGTCATCGACGCGGTTGGGTTGAAGTTACCCAGAACTGATATTGAGCAGCAGAAGGGGGCGTTTGCAGGACTACAACTATGGCAATTCAAGGAGATGCAGTACGCGCAAGATGCCATTCGCAGCACCTCCACCCAAGGCGATCCAGCACTCTTTGAGTCCAAAGTTCAGACTGATTACCCTGGTTTTAGTCTCATGATGCGGTTTCAGCGCCATACCTTGATTTTTCTGATTAAAAATCTCTTACCGCTCGTTCTGCTCACCCTGGTTGCCTATAGCACCCTATATTTCTCCTACAGTCTTTCTGTGCCGCGCATTCTGGCAACCTGCTCAGTGTTACTCTCTGGTATTGTGCTGCTGTTATCGATCAATAACCAACTGCCAGAAATTGGCTATACCATCGCTCTTGAATACACTTTCTACGTCTTTTTCTTCTTATGTGTGTTCTCAATTGTGATTACGACCATTGGTGAAAAGTTGGATAAATCAGGTCGCAAAAAAGCTGTACAGCGTCTTAACCTGTTTGCGCGAATGTTCTTTCCGATGGTCGTTTTCGTGACTGTTGCTGTTTTTGGAGCGACTTACAGCAACAGCTTGATCTAACCTGGACTTCCCCCATAAAAATGTACTAACAGTCCTAAAACTCTTACTCAACAAAGGATGCAACTGTTGAGATGAAAAATTGTACCCATTTATCAGGAATAGCTGACGCAGACGATCGCGCTCAATTGTTGTAGATTCAATATAATTGCCGATCGCAAACAGATATCAATCATCTACATGGGTACACATTTTTTACTCCAAAATTGAAACCTTTGTGGTTAGAGGCTTTGGAGCCTGTGTAAGTATATTTACAGGGGAAGTTCAGCTTAACAGGGCTAGCATTGCCCACCCTACAAATTAATACTTCCTCTCCTGCGGCTCAAACATCGTAATCGCCACTGGCATATAAGCCAAATCAATCCCCGCAGGCGAATAATACGCCATTGTATGCTTCAAGAAATTGCCGTCATCGCGCTCAGTAAAATCTTCCCGCGAATGAGCTCCCCGACTTTCCTGACGGTTCAAAGCAGAAGTTAAAATCATTTTCCCGACAATTATCAAACTCCGCAACTCCAAAGCTTCCACAATTTCCGTATTCCACAACTTGCCTTTATCGTCTAAGTAAACCTCCTCATATTGTCGCTCTAAATCCTCCAATTTCTTTAAACCTTCCTGCATCAATTCGGCGCTACGAAATACGCCACAATACTCAGTCATAGTATCTTGATACTGCTGCCTGATTTGATTGATTCGGTATTTTCCGGGACGTTCTACAAGTGCCTGAATTTGCTCTTTTGCTTCCGCAATATAACGCTGTTCGTCTACGGCAGGCAACTTGCGATTTTGTACGAATTGTGCTATGGTTGCGCCAGTAACTTTGCCGTAAACGACGCATTCCAACAGCGAATTGCTGCCCAAACGGTTGGCGCCGTGAACTGACACGCAAGCTGCTTCCCCCGCTGCAAAGAAACCGTCTACCAAACCCTCAGGACTGCTGCGAACTTGCCCGCTAACATTAGTAGGAATTCCACCCATTGAATAGTGAACCGTAGGGCGCACCGGCATCGGCTGATTTACGGCATCAATTCCTAACAAACGGTGGGCTTCTTCCCAAGCAAAAGGAATTTTGCTCATGATTTTTTCGCGCCCCATGTGCCGCAAATCGAGGTAAATAAAGGGGCCGCCGGCACTACCATCAACATTAATTCCTCGGCCAGCGCGAATTTCTATGGAAATTGACCGCGAGGTGATATCTCTGGGCGCTAATTCCATCCGCGACGGGGCATAATTGGCCATAAATCGATCGCCCTCTGAATTAATCAAATAAGCGCCTTCGCCCCGCACAGCCTCCGAAATCAACACTCCCACGGGATACAAACCAGTCGGGTGAAACTGTACGAATTCCATATCTTCCAGCGGCAATCCAGCTAAAGCCGTCATCGCCAAACCGTCTCCCGTCGAGGCGTAATCGTTCGACGTGGTATTGTAAACTCGGCCGTAACCGCCCGTGGCAAACATCACCGCCTTAGCACGGACAACCTCAATTTGACCGTCTAGCAGGCGGTACATAACTACCCCCTTGGCTTGGCCTTCTTCCAAAATCAGGCGGGTAACGTACCACTCCTGATAGATGTGAACCCCGTAACGGCGCAGATTGTTGACTAATTCGTGGAGGATGGCGTGACCGGTTTTGTCGGCGGCGTAGCAGGTGCGGCGGTGGGAATGTCCGCCGAAAGCGCGCTGGGCAATTCTGCCGTCTGGGAGGCGGGAGAAGAGAACTCCCATGTGTTCTAAATCTATGACTACACCGGGTGCTTCGCGGGTGAGGATTTCTACCGCGTCTTGGTCGGCTAAATAGTCTGAACCTTTTACTGTGTCGAAGGCGTGGGCTTTCCAACTGTCTTCGGGATCGACATTTTGCAGGCTGGATGCCATGCCGCCTTGGGCTGCGACGGAGTGCGATCGAATCGGGTGAGTTTTGGCAACTACAGCTACCTTTAAACTGGGGTCAGTCCGGGCAATTTCTACTGCGGCGCGACAACCTGCTAAACCGCCGCCTACAATGATTACGTCGTGTTCTAGCATTTCTTTTAATTATTTTGAGTGTTCTGCTCAACTTATGGTGACGCAAAAAAAAACTTCCTACCAAAAGAGCAGGAAGTTTTTTAACTTTTGATTTGAATGGAAAATCAAAAGTTAAATTTTCAAATTGGACTAGCCGGCGCTTTCGGCAGGGTTCTGAAGCGACTGATTTCCCGTTGCAGAAGGTTGAGGTTCCGTACCGGGTTCTACAGCAAGCACTTCAATGTTATTTAGTAAAGTTGTAACGAAAGCAAACAGCAAGAAGGGCAGAGACAGCACTAAAATCAAGCCGACGGTAGCCAAGGCGTAGATTTGGCGGGCGCTACTCCACAAGGCGAGTGCCGACGCTAGACTCAGGAAGATGACTATCAGCCAAACAATGATTTGACCGTAAATGTCGCCAAAGGTGAGGGTACATTTAAGGCGATAGTTTTGGATGTTATTCATTTGATGCCTCTGGAGATTGCTATTACGACTTGTCCAAAAATACTTTGACAGTGCGTCAATGCCCACTGTAAATTTCTAAGTTTAGCTGTCGCAACTTGGTTTTGGGGTTGTTGTAAACATTCTTTAATAAGTTGCCACAACACTTGGTATATTTTTGCTGCTGACTGGGAATTTCTGCCGAAACAGTTGGCGATCGCACTCAGACGCCTAGAAAGCCGGTTTTGTACTGTTTTGGCGGGCTGACTAGAAGTAAACGCGCCAAAAAACCAAGGTGATGGCTGCCCGTGCGTCCAGGATGGCGAAACAAAGGCATAAGGGGAAAGTCTACTTTTTGAGGGAGCCCCGACTTGGTAAAGTAATGTTAAGCTTCATGAGAATAGAATCCACCTTTACAGCGTCCCACCTGTCTTTTGGCCCATGTCTTCAGAGAGCAAATTGCTGATTTCGCGCTGTTTCCTGGCTGGTCTGGGAACGCAGACGTTTGTGTACCGCGAAGACCGGATTCCCCAAGAGAGTCCGGTGCTGGTGGTGAGCAATCACCGCAGTTTCTTAGATCCTGTGCTGCTGACGGCGGCTTTGGGTCGATCGATCCGCTTTGCTTGTCATCATTACATGGGTCAAGTCCCGGTGATTAGGGAAGTTGTCACCAGTTTCGGCGCTTTCCCCTTGGAAGCACCGGAGCACCGACAGCAGCATTTTTTCTCTCAAGCGACAGCGCTGCTGCAAGGCGGGGAGATGGTGGGGGTGTTTCCCGAGGGTGCAGAACCGATGGTGAAGCTAACTGGGCCGAATACTGTGGGGAAGTTTCAGCGGGGATTTGCTCATTTGGCTTTGCGGGCTCCGGTGCGGGATTTGGCGGTTTTGCCGGTGGCGATTAGTTCTTTTGAGGAACACTCGGTACGATCGGGTGTACCGCTCAAGTTGTTGAGTTTTTTCGATCCTTCGGAACCGCTGTTCGATCGATCGGGGTGGCATCCTGTGATAGTTTATCAGCGAGTTAATGTTTTAATCGGCCGGCCTTACTGGATTACTGTCGATCGACAGCAGCAATATCGAGGCAAAAAAGCCAAAGCAGTTGTTGCTGAACTCACAGACCACTGTCAGGGGGAAATTGCAGAATTACTCCAACGAGGTTGTTTGTAAGTTTGTTGACTGTTGACTGTTGACTGCTGACTGTTGCCTGGTGTCAGATTTCCCATCTAAAATCTAAAATCTAAAATCTAAAATCGATTGACTTGAATCATGGCAAATGCTAACAACAAGGTTCGTTTCCTAACCCCCAAACCGCCGAAACCCGATCGCCCTTTATTTGTATTTCTGCCCGGTATGGATGGCAGCGGTTTGCTGCTGCGGCCGCAAATTTCTAAATTAGCAAGTCATTTCGACATTCGCTGCTTAACGGTGCCGGCTGACGACATGGCTAGTTGGGACGTACTGGTTAGCGAAACAATTGCCTTAATTGAAGCAGAAAAGCAAGCCGGAAAGCCGCAGCGGCCTGTTTATCTGTGTGGCGAGTCATTTGGGGGCTGTTTAGCGATGAAAACTGTTTTAGAAGCTCCTCAATTGTGCGATCGATTAATATTAGTCAATCCAGCTTCTTCGTTTCGACAGCAGCCTTGGGTGCAGTGGGGATCGTACCTGACTCAGTGGCTGCCGGCCAACCTTTATCCGCTGTCGGTAATCGGTCTCTTGCCGATATTAGCATCCTTAGGAAAGATTGGGCGCGACGATCGGCGAGCTTTGCTAGAAGCGATGCAAGCAGTACCGCAAAATACGTCTGTGTGGAGATTGGCGTTAGTGCGATCGTTTAATGTTGACGAAAATCAGTTGCGCGGCATCAAACAGCCGACGCTAGTAATTGCTAGCGGTGCAGATCGGCTGCTGCCTTCCCTAGTAGAAGCGAAGCTTTTAGTCAAGGTAATTCCCAATGCTGAAATGGTGCTGCTGGCTAACAGCGGTCATGCTTGTTTGTTAGAAACAGATGTTAACCTTTACGGCATTATGCAAGCTCGCAATTTTTTGACAAAATCCGAAGAAAACCTGTCATTAGTCAATAGTCATTAGTCATTAGTCATTAGCTATGACTTCTCACTTATGAGTCAGTGGGGTAAAATTAGAGATGGGGCGAGCGGTAAAGTTCCTATCCAAATTAACCCGCCCTGACACTCATTAGTAAGTGCCTAAATACAAGCAACTAATGACTAACAACTAATAACTAATGACTAATGACTAATAACTAATTAAGATTTAGCCATTTTTGAGCATTAAGCCGCTGAACTACGCCAAAAACCATGAGATCTAGAGTAACCTTGCGCTCGTCTATCAAAAAAGGCTCTAAAGTGCTGGTTTTGGTATTATTTTCAGCGCAGGAAAATGCTCTTTGACTTTGAATATTTTCTTGAGGAAAATACAGGTTAAATTGGCGCTCACCTTCTTGGAATTTACCAATTACCTGCCAGCAATCGCCTGCAGAACTCATGCCAGCAACGGGAAGTTTTTGCTTGATCAAACTCACCTCTAAATCCTTAACGCCCTGCTTAGTTAAAGCAGTTTGCAAGGCGGGCAAATAATCTTGTTGAATAAAATCCGCAAAGGGTTTGTCTTCAACAGCAGGTGCTTTTTCCTTTTTGGCTTTAGCTGGGGGCTTGTCGCCTTCGGCCTTGGCTGGGGGCTTTTTAGCAGCGGCCTGAGCCTTGTCAGTGCTGGGAATGTCGGTTGTCTCGGGTGCGTCAGAACTTGGAGCGTCCTCGATCGAAGCACTGGGAGTTTCGGATTCGCCAGCGGTAGGATTTTTCGGTTCTTTCTTGGCTGCGGGTTTTTTAGCAGCCGGCTGAGGCTTGTCAGTGCTGGGAATGTCGGTTGTCTCGGGTGCGTCGGAACTCGGAGCGTCCTCGATCGCAGCACTGGGAGTTTCCGATTCGCCAGCGGTAGGATTTTGCGGTTCTTTCTTGGCTGCGGGTTCTTTAGCAGCCGGCTCAGGCTTGTCAGGGCTGGGAAAGTAGCTTGTCTCGGGTGCGTCGGAACTCGGGGCGTTCTCGCTCGCAGCACTGGGAGTTTCCGATTCCCCAGCAGTAGGATTTTGCGGTTCTTCTGGCATTAACGCTTCCTTTTAAAAGTGATCGGTAAGGAGTTGTGAGTGCAGGTGCGGGCGATCGACTTTCTCTATCGCACACAGTTTTTATCGAAAACCAACCTGAGAAAATTGCGATTCAAAAAAATTTGAACTCAACACACTCAGGGCGCTCGCCCGCAAACATCACAACTCTTGAGATTATTCTAAATCTCTGCGACAGCTCGTTCAATCAAACGGCGGGCGAGAGTTTGAACACCGGTGTGTTCGTAGTAGTTGGTACTAATGTCGAGGAATGCGCCCACGTAGTCCACCTTATCAGCAGAAATATCTACAAAATTCTGCAAGTGGCCGAGTACGTTTTGGGGAGTCAAACCTCGATCGCTCACAAAAGAGCTCATCCAGCCAGAAACCGAGTTAAAGCTTTCGCCAATAAAGCCGAGTTGGCCTGCGGGAGAGCCCCCTGGAATCTGGTCGCCGATCGACTTGAAGGCCTGATTATCTTGCAAATCGCTAGGGGAGAGCTTTTGAATCCAAGACTGAGTTGCCATGATAAAGTCAGGCCCCAAAGGAATCAAACCGTCGAAACAAACCAAAGCTGCCATCCGCATCAGGGATTCGCCGCCGTAGTCGCCCAAAGATCCGGCAAAATCGCCGATGCTGTCGCCGGGAAGGCCGTTGATTTGGCAAAAAGCGAGCAACTCCGTGACTAACTTCAAAGAAAGGTCGATCGTTTGAGCTTTTTCAGCCTTGGGAGTGATATTGCCGAGGAACGACAAAAACGAGACATTTTCCGCAACCTTGTTAGCGAGGGCGGCACTGCCCAAAGCCTTGTCGGCACTGTCAATAGTTTGGTAAAGCCACAGAGCGCGCTGGTAGCCCTGAGACTTATCGTTGTAGAGGTAGATGGCGCGCTCGCCGATTTGCTGGATCAGTTCTTCGTCTGTTTCGCCAGTAACGGTGCGAATGGTATTTTCAAAGCCAACTAAATTGTTCCACTCGCCGGGAACCACAAAGTCAAGCGCTCGCAGGGCTTTGACAGTCATGTTGTCTTTAGGCAGTGTATCGACTAATTCAAAGACTGTTTTGCTCACAAAAAACTCCTTTTGCTAGAACGGGAATCAAAGCTATTACTTTTGGCAGATGGCAAGAACTTCACAGTCTTATTTGGGCAGACTTAGTTCTAATAGCGCCAGACTGGAGTCGGGCGCGGAGTTTGACCATAGACATTGCTACTTGACGCGAGCGAGGCCACCGAGGTTAAATTTTGACAGCCAAGCTTCGCGATCGCTAGCGGTAAAAGACGGATCGCGGGATTGAACTTTCACCTGATAGCGATTTGCCACTAAAACAGCGGTGATATTAGCACCCTGATTAACTGCGGGATAGCCGCCGATTTGCTTGGTACTTTGCTGAAATTTTGCGCCTGCCGAGGGGTTGCCGGCGATGTCGTTAATCGAGAGCATCGCCACATTTTTACCGCCTTTGTTCAGCTTAGCTTCAGCAAAACCGGATTTTTCTTGAGCGAAGACGCGATCGAATCCACCGCCAGAAGACGGGAAGTATTTATTTAATTGGCCGCCTGCAACTGCCTTTTTGGGCAGGTTTTGATTACTAGCACTTGATTTGTCAGCAGTTGTCTGCCTGGCTTGAGCAGGTTTTTGGGTGCTTTCCTGCTGGGCTTTGTCCCAGCGGGAGGGAGCTTGGGTTTGACCGCAGGCGGTCACCAGCAGAAGTACCGAGATCAGGAATGGAGCTAAGATTCGGCGTGCGGGGGAAAATTGCATCGCTGTCTCCTCATGAATAAGTTTCCATAACAATTGTGGCTTAGAATTTGGCAATTTGTGTTCCCTAATCGGATAATTTGTCTTATTTGTAAAAAAATCCTCTGCCGGCAGGCAGAGGATTTTTTGGCAATTACGAGTTCTGAAGTAAGAAAACTGAAAGATTGCTCCACAGATAAATTCTGGGGATGGGGGTAAAGAAACTAAGTTTTGTGATTGCCAGCAATCTCAAAACAATTTTTGCTGATTTTCCCTAGATTTATCTAGAAATTTCAGAGAAATTGTTCGTCAATCGTTTTACTTCGGCTTTCCAACTTAGGTCTTACTTTCGGGGTAAGGCTCAGGCGTCGCTTTCAATGTAGATAAACAACAAACCCATTACCACAACCGGCATTAACCATGTAATAACCGGAATCAAAATCCAAGGCAAGAAAGAAGCAGCGTAGGAACCTGTCATATCTAATTCTCCAAACTAAAGTTAGTGTGTTCCAACAGGGGTATTTGGCAGTGAAACCTAATTGTTGACTAAACCCCGGAAAATGGCGTCAACGCCGTTAAAGTTTTCGAGTAAGAAATAGGCAGCAAAGACGCCGCTCATCCCGCCAATGAAGAAACCAGCGGTAAGCTGGCTCCACCCTTCAGCATTTCTGAGGGAATCGGGAGTCATGGGATTAGCACTAGGGTAGCTGGTGTTGTCTTGCTTGAAAGACACCAAACCGTAAGCAGACATACCTAGTGTGCCGAGCAGAACTAAAACGAGGGCTGTAATTAATCCGCCGAGATTAGCTGCTTCGGGATAATCCCGCAGGGGTCCAAAGACGATTTCGGGGCCGACGAGGAAATAACCGTGGGCCAAACCGATTTCTAGACCTCGAACTAGGGGCGAGAGTCCTTTGCGGTAAGCGGGCAAGTTCCCAATGAATGCTTTTGTGAAATCAGAAGCACTGATGGGAGTTGCTAGATGACCCGTGAAGGGGTCGCCGTTAAAGGGTTTAATAAGCTCTGCATCTCTGGGATCGGCCATATTCTGTTTGTCCTCGCAGTTTAATAAAGTTGAGGCGTTCAAGTCATATTTTACGCAGGGACGTGTTTCCTATTTACATAATTAACGGTGAGCTTTAGAAAAGTTCACTATTCTTTAGTTTTCAGAAGAATTTTTCTTTTGTCCCTTATACCAGAAAGCGAGTCGATCGGGCGACACTCCCAGGAAATAAGCGATGATTACTGTTTGATTAATGGCGGTGGTTTTGATGACCCCAAGCTGCTGCCAGCGACGGGCGGAGGTCAGCACTGGCTGGGGTACTATTTCGATGCGGCCTTGTTTTTTCAACCGGCGCACGAATTCAAAGTCTTCCATGAGGGGCAAGTCGGGAAAACCGCCGATTTTGTCAAAGGTAGCTGCTTTGAGGAAAATGGCTTGGTCGCCGTAGGGCATTTGCAGAAAGTTCGATCGCCAGTTTACCCCTGTTTCTACCAGACGCAGACAGAACCTGCGGGCGTCAATCTTGAGTTGAAAGGCCCCCGCTACTGCGGACGGTTTAGCGAGTGCCTCACGCGCGCCAGAGTCGTACCCGCGAGGTAAATGAGTGTCTGCGTGGAGAAACAGCAGGATGTCTCCAGTAGCTGCGGCTGCACCTGCATTCATTTGGGCTGCGCGGCCTGGGGCGGTGCAGATAACTCGGATGCCCAAAGATTTTGCTATATCTGCTGTACCGTCGCTGCTGCCGCCGTCGGCGACAATTATTTCGACATTTTTTGCGTCCAGGGCGGTGGAGATGACTGGGGCAATTGTAGGTGCTTCGTTTAAGACGGGAATGATAATGGAAATTTTGAGATTGGGATTTTCTGGCGACATACAGACTTAAGCAGCCCGTGAGAGAGAGGGCGGGTTTTGTACAAAGCTGGTTTTGCCCATTTCTGATCCCGGACTCGCCCCTACATTTAGCATTAACGTGGGAGGGCGAGTTTTGTAAAAAGCAAAGCTATTAGTTGCTCATTTTTTACACCGGGCCCGCGCCTACATTGGGCTTTCATGTGGCAGGGCGGGTTTTGTACAAAGCCGATCTGTTAGTTGCTAATTTAGTTGGTAATTTTTGGCTTCTTATCGCGCCTGGGACTATTGTCCCAAGCGCTGTCTAACTGCTACTGAGATTCAGCATTTGGTTAGACAAATACAATTACTATATTATGACGTTCCGGTTTTACAATCAAGCATTTTTATCAAAAAATATATGACAATTTCTAATATTTTATAAACCTTAAATAGACTTTAGTTATTTCAACATATTAATATCTAAACCGAGGAGATCTTCTGGTCTGTCGATATCTGCAAGAGTGGGAAGATAAGCAATATTGAGGTTGAGATTTTGGGCGATCGCCCGCGTACAAGCAAATACTTCACTGGTTCCCCACTGAATGCCACCGAACAATTCCGGTATCGATCGCCGCAGCCCGATCAAATAATAACCTCCGTCTTTTGCCGGGCCCAAAACTAAATCGTGTTGGCTGAGTTCCTCAAAAGCTTGTGCCATGATTTCTGCTTTCAAACCAGGACAATCAGTGCCGATAATTGCAGTTTTCTCAACCCCTGAATTAAAAGACTTTTCAAATGCTGCTGTCATTCTTGCGCCCAAATCGCCGTCTTTTTGGTTTTGACAAATAATATCATTTCCTAACCACTCTTGCATCAGTTGTTGGCTGCCGCCGGATCGGTGAATTTCTACGGATAATCGGCGGGATTTTTGGAGAGAGAGAGCGCAGGCGATCGTCCGTTGGGCCATCAAGCGGTGAAGGTTGGCAGCGCCTGTTTTTCCCAGCACCGGAATTAGTCGAGTTTTGGTTGTTCCCGGTTCGGGATAGCGAGTGAAAACAATCAGTTTTTCCGGCATCATTTATCGTTCATGAGTTTTAAAGGAACCTCACAGGCGCAGAGGCGCAGAGGAACAGAAGAGAAAGAGTTTGACAACTGATTCACGGATTGCCCATCGATGTTGGTGGGTTAGGCGAGGATTTAATTTAATCGCCGCGCCCAACCCAGCATACAATATATTTACTTAAAAATAGCGAGGGGTTAGCTCATTTCTAGCATTCGCTGGATGGGCTGCAAGGCTGCCAGTTGAATATCTAGGGGCATGGTAATTTCGGGGGTTTGATTCTTTAGGGAGAGATACAATTTTTCCAAGGTATTTAATCTCATGTGCGGGCATTCGTTGCAAGCGCAGTTATTATTGGTGGAAGGAGCGGGGATGAAGCGTTTGTGCGGAGCTTGTTTTTGCATTTGGTGAATGATTCCCGGTTCAGTCGCGACAATAAAAGCTTGGCTAGAACTGGACTGAGAATATTTGAGCAAGGCAGTGGTGGAGCCGATGTAATTGGCTTTGACAAATAATATCATTTCCCAACCACTCTTGCATCAGTTGTTGGCTGCCGCCGGATCGGTGAATTTCTACGGATAATCGGCGGGATTTTTGGAGAGAGAGAGCGCAGGCGATCGTTCGTTGGGCCATCAAGCGGTGAAGGTTGGCAGCGCCTGTTTTTCCCAGCACCGGAATTAGTCGAGTTTTGGTTGTTCCCGGTTCGGGATAGCGAGTGAAAACAATCAGTTTTTCCGGCATCATTTATCGTTCATGAGTTTTAAAGGAAGGAACCTCAGAGGCGCAGAGCGTAGAGGAACACAAGAGAAAGAGTTTGACAACTGATTCACGGATTGCCGATCGATGTTGGTGGGTTAGGTGAGGATTTAATTTAATCGCCGCGCCCAACCCAGCATACAATATATTTACTTAAAAATAGCGAGGGGTTAGCTCATTTCTAGCATTCGCTGGATGGGCTGCAAGGCTGCTAGTTGAATATCTAGGGGCATGGTAATTTCGGGGGTTTGATTCTTTAGGGAGAGATACAATTTTTCCAAGGTATTTAATCTCATGTGCGGGCATTCGTTGCAAGCGCAGTTATTATTGGTCGAAGGAGCGGGGATGAAGCGTTTGTGCGGAGCTTGTTTTTGCATTTGGTGAATGATTCCCGGTTCAGTCGCGACAATAAAAGCTTGGCTAGAACTGGACTGAGAATATTTGAGCAAGGCAGTGGTGGAGCCGATGTAATTGGCGTGGCGCAGCACGGGAGGTTCGCATTCTGGGTGGGCAATTATTTCGGCTTCGGGATTTTCGATTTTGAGTTGAACTATCTTTTTTTCTGAGAAGTTTTCGTGGACGATGCAGGCTCCTTGCCAGATCTCCATGTTTCTGCCGGTTTGTTCCATAACATAGCGACCGAGATTGCGATCTGGCCCAAAAATTATGGGCTGATTTTCGGGAATTTGGTTGACAATTTTAACAGCGTTAGAACTGGTGCAAATTATATCGCTCATTGCCTTAATTGCGGCGGTACAATTAATGTAGGAAATTACCAAATGTCCTGGTCGAGCGGCTTTGAAAGCTGCAAAGGCTTCGGGAGGGCAACTGTCGGCGAGGGAACACCCAGCATTTAAGTCTGGCAGCAATACTAATTTGTCTGGATTGAGAATTTTTGCGGTTTCGGCCATGAAATGAACTCCGGCAAAAACTATGACATCGGCGCTGGTGTTGGCGGCTTTGCGGGCAAGTTCTAAGGAGTCGCCAATGAAGTCTGCGATGTCTTGAATATCGGAGTCTTGGTAATAGTGGGCGAGAATGACGGCGTTCAACTCTTGTTTGAGGGCGTTAATTGCTGCAAACAAGTCGTCGGGCAGTCGGGTTTGAGTAAAGTTCGGAGCAGGTGCGGTGGTAAACACAGTTAGAATATTCCGGTGAAGGTGGCGAAGACAGCTAAAGTGTATTTTGAATTATAGTTGAATTCACCAAAAAGTGCTGGCTGTTCAGTGGAGCCAATCTAAAATCTAAAATCTAAAATCCAAAATAGGCTGGGGGAGAGTGCAAAAATTGGTCGCTGTTTCTTATGCTGAGTAAGAAGGGGCTAGGGATCGATCGCACATGACAAATCACATGAATAAAGCTAAATCTATCAAAATTGCGGTGGTGGGGGACGTTCACGATCTGTGGGAACCTGAAGACGGCGAGGCCTTGAAGCATCTGGACGTTGATTTGGTGCTGTTTGTGGGGGATTTTGGCAATGAGTCGGTGGAGGTGGTGCGGGCGATCGCCCAATTGGACATTCGGAAAGCAGCAGTTTTTGGGAACCACGACGCTTGGTACACGGCGACAGAGTGGGGCCGCAGTCAGTGCCCTTACGATCAAACTCAAGAAAATTGGGTGAAACAGCAGTTAGATTTAATGGGAGAAGCTCACGTCGGTTACGGGAAACGAGATTTTCCCGAATTGGGCGTAACTGTGGTGGGAAGCCGCCCGTTTACTTGGGGGGGCTCGGAGTGGAAGTACGGGGATTTTTACTCGGAGTGGTTTGGGGTAGAAAGTTTTGAGGAGTCGGCACAGCGCATAGCAGCGGCTGCTGCTCAGGCGGATTGCGAAAATGTGATTTTTTTGGGTCACACGGGCCCAACGGGGTTAGGAGAGGCTCCTGAAGACCCCTGCGGGCGAGATTGGAAGCCGCTGGGAGGGGATTGGGGCGACCCGGATTTTGCGGAGGCGATCGATCGAACTCGGAGTTCTGGGAAGCACATACCTCTGGTAACTTTTGGTCATATGCACCACAAACTGCGGCACACAAAGCAGGAGTTGCGGAAATCGCTGGAGGTGAGTGCGGAGGGTACGGTGTATTTGAATGCGGCCAGCGTACCGCGAATTGTGGAGAGAGAGTGCTCGAAACTGCGCAATTTCTCGATCGTCCTGCTGGAAAATGGAGCAGTGTCGGAAGTGTCTATGGTATGGGTAGGCGAAGATTTCGCGGTAGAAAGAGAACAAATTCTTTATCGGCGCACTGAATCTGCGGCTATTTGTAGTTAGAGACATTTGCTGGTATGATAAAATTTATGCGCCCGGAGAGGTGGCAGAGTGGTCGAATGCGCTCGACTTGAAATCGAGTGTGGCAGTGATGTCACCGTGGGTTCAAATCCCACCCTCTCCGTTTAATAATTCTCTTGTCAGTTAAGGGTTTCAGATTCTCTATTGCCTCAAGAGTTCCCTTTTCCGCTCATCTTTCGCTCACTCGTGGTATTCTCCAAAAAAAAACACCCCCGCAGGGGTGCTGTTGCTTACCAGGTAATGTTTCTAGCCAACATACTCAACTAAACCCTTCCTCATCTGCCGGGTCGCCGTAGGGGTCTTCGCTGGCCGGACTCACGTCGCCGAACATTCCAGCATCCGCTACGTCGTCAGCGGGGTCGCCGTAGGGGTCTTCGCTGGCCGGACTCACGTTGCCGAACTGTCCGTAGTCGGTACCGGCGTTGTCGGCGGGGTCGCCGTAGGGGTCTTCGCTGGCCGGACTCACGTCGCCGTACTCTCCGGGATTTGAGGCATCTTCGTAATTGCCGTCAGCATCGACTTGCTCGCTGTCTGACCCGACGACCGCATCTTTTAACTTCCGGAAAAATCCGTCTACCATGATAAAGTTCCTCTTTTTTATGTGTTGAAAAATGGCTGTTTTAGATTAAGAATCTCAGATTTAAGTGAAAATCACGAAATCGGCAATCTAAAATCTCAAGTGGTTAGGCTACTGTGCCGGAACAGGACTTGTAGCTTCCGGCACGGTAGTAAGGTCTCGACCGGTAGTTTGGTTGTTGTACCCCTGGAATTCGCGGTAACGCGCTGCCTCGGACTCGGGAACTTTAATTCCTTCAGGCGGGGGCGTTACCCAGACCGCGCGATTCTGGGCATCGCGGTAGTAAACGCGACCGTTTTTGGAAAGGTAATGTTTTCCCTGCGGCCCCTTTTCTTGTTTATTTTTGTACTGATTGTAGATGTAGTAAAGGGCGGCTGCTCCTGCTAAAGTAATCCCTACTTTTTGAGCAGTGTTGAGTCCTTTTTTAGCTTGTGGCGTAGGAGTGGAGCCGCGATTAGGTTGCACTCCTCCAGCGCGAGTATTATCAACAGGAGGCGGAGTAACGGAACTTTGATCGCTAGAACCGCAAGCACTTACAAAGGGAAAGGTCAGCAGCGTTGTCAGCAGCAGAGCCATGAAGCGCGATCTTTTGGGTTCGGGTTTGATTGTGTTCATTGCCGCTCCGAATTGTCGGGATTATTAGGTAGAGTGTGTTCTGGCGAGGTTGAGGAACCTGAGCTGCTGCCAACAGTTTTTAGAGTAAATTAATTTCTCAAAGCAATTGTGACAAAAAAAATAGTTGCTGAGAACTTAACAGCGCAGCTACAGTATGGCGTTTATGGCGTTTCTATTTTAATTATCCTCAAGTCTCTCGAAAATTTCCTCTTTCCAGGGATATAAATAAAGTTTCTTTTATTTCAGTCCGCAGGTATATGCCAATGCGCGCCTTCAGGTAATAATAAATTCCGTTTGTGGACTGCTCAAAGGAAAGTGAAGCAGACGGACGGGACGAGTCCGAAGCTCTAAGCAGCACTGGCGAGGGAAAGGAGGCGGGATGTATAAGTCTGGCGGTGTTTAATTGCGCCGGACTTATTGACTCAGATGCAGACAATTTTGTTGTGGAAATTCTGGAGAGGTCGATCGCACTAAGCTGTTGTGCCTTTAAATAGGGTATAATAAAAAATGAGTTTAGTCAATCTCTACAAAAATGCCAGCTAAAAAC
>NZ_JAUBPO010000094.1:0-30042 GCF_036700785.1 Microcoleus sp. S28C3
GCGTCAAACGATCTCAAATGGGTTCAAAAGAATCGCTACTGACAGGATGCTCTTTGATATCTTGCCATTTTTGTCAAGTACAATTTATACCAAATTAGATGAGCTTACCCTGCTTCTAGTCTTTGTAATTCTTGTAAAAACAGCTCGTCTAGCTCTTTTTCTAGTTCTTCTAGTTCTTCTAAAAACAGCGATAGGGATAATCTGCCCGTTACAGTATTCGTGACGTTATTCAACATTTTCCTCGATCGCCCGATATTCATCTGGAGTAAAGCGAGTCTTTGTCGGTTCTGGAATATTTGGCGGGTTGGTTTGAAATAACCCCGATCGCACTTCCTAAATAGTTAGACCTTAAATAATTATGGCTTACAGCTAGATAGTTTTCTTACCCCAGAGCCGTGTTCCTTGCCCTTCAAATTCCATAAAAAACTCTCCATGCCTTTGTGCGCTTCTGCTTCAAAACCGCTAAATTCTAGCTTTTTTTTTACCTCTGACACTCAACTGCTTTGTAATGGATGTATAATAATGCAAAGCAAAAAGTAGATTAATTGCAAAAAATACCAAAGTTAAAACTAAGGTAAAGAAAGACGTAAACGACAGTCGGGAAGTCATCGTAAATATCGCCAAAATGATTGAGCAAAGCCCAAAACCGGAAGCAAAAGAACTTAAAAGCAGCAACCGCACCTTAGACATAGTTTAATTTAAAAATTCTCAGTAAAATACACTTGTGGCAGCTAACGATGAGTGCCGAATGATACTTATTACTATATAGCGGAATTGCTCGGTTCCGCCAAGGGCAAAACGGCTGCTTTCCTAAAAAGGTTTGAATTCTACAGAAAAATACAGCCCGCGCTCTTGTAAACGCCTCTGGCTCGACTTAATACCAATCAAAGGAATTCCCCAGCCTCCGCGAGCATTCCGCCTCTGACGGTACTGCCACCGCAGGCCCAATCCCACTAACAGCAAAGTATTCGCTTCCAGAATCGCCCTTACCCCGCTATTTGTCCAAACATTGCCGAAATCCACAAACGGCGTCACCTGCAAAACTCCTTGTTTGTCGCCGATGTGCAAAATCGGATACCGCAACTCGGCTGAAGCAAAAATCCCGTTATCGGCGAGCAAAGAAAGCATCCTGACGGTAGCCTCGCCCCGTATCCGAGCCACCCAAACCAAATTGTTCGATCGGCAAAAGCTCTCCCCCAGCCAACTGCACCTGCGATCGCACTACCAGCAGCGTCTCAGGAGTCAACAACCGCAGGTACTGCAATTGACCCCGCCACGCCAAAAATTTACTGTCAGGCCCCTGCTGCTCACTGTAGCGCCAAATGCTCCCACTCCCAGACTGAACTGCGATCGCACCGCCAAGACATCTTTCTCTCCCATCTGGGTAAAATCCTGAAACAGCCTCAGCGCCAAAACCCGAGTCCTAGCCCGATCATCCGCTCCCGGCGATAGGGGAAAATCCTCTCCCAGCAAAGATGTATCGCTTACTCGCCTGCCAGGACCGATACCGATCGCGATTTCTCTTCTCGGATTTTGCACGATCGGCTGCCGGTAAGTCAACTCATATCATAAGTGCGGCTCGACGCCTCAATATCCAGAGCGTCAAAGGGCGGCCAGGCGATATTGCTTTTGCTCCGGCTTAGCTGAAAACTTACCGTACCGTTCCGCGGATTCACTGGCAGCGTGTAACTAAAATCGACAGCATTGCTGGCCTGAGTATTTGTATAAATCCAACTCGCCCTATCTCTCAAACCCAACAAATTAGCTTCCCGGACTTGAGCTTTGCGCCGGCAACTCCCCACACTCGGAGAGCAAGAATTGTCACTAAAAATCTCAGCTTGGAACGTTTTTGCCTCTTTGACTCGGACTAACAGCAAATTAAAACCCGCACGAGAACCCGCTTGCAGTTCCGCTGAGATATTTGCGACTTGCCCGCTAAGTTGCAGCAGTTGCATAGCTGACCGTATGCGCTGTTAGTTCAACGGGCCTCGGGTTGAATCGGCTAATCAGCTTCTGACGTAGTTAGGATGTAGCCGCCTAGTCCCGACTACATTGATACTTTCTAGCTTGCCTTCTAGCACTAATATCCTCACAACTGAGCCTGCGAGCGTTTGCGGCCCAATCAGCGCTCCAGATGTGATATAACTTTTGCTGATGTAGAGTTGGCTCACAGCAGAACGGGCTTGCAGCAATTCGGCGAAAGTGAGCGGGCGGCCTACAAAGTCTTTGAGTAAAGCGTCTAGTTCTTCCTTGCTAAAGACGGTACTGCCAACTACTTCAAATCGATCGACCTTTATCGTACCCGGAATGTTGGGCAATTCTGCTGGCCGTGCCGGCGCGGGAACAGCAGGCGACAAAAGCTGTTCTGCCGGAGGCAGGGGCGGTGGGGGCGCTGGTTCTGGGAGGGGAGGCAGATTTCGCGGCAGCGGGTTGGGAATGGGAAATTATTGTCTGTTTTCTCCTCGGTTCGGCAACTGAGCGAGAGTTTCACGGGCCTGAGTTTCAGTCGATCCATCAAACTCCCGGATGTTGTTTTCGGGATCTTTACTGTCTCTATCTAATTCAGAACCCGAGTATAAATCACGAAGCCGATCGCGATCGTCTGCTGTTTCTTGATTGGGTAAATTATCATTAAAAATTGGCGCTTGCACCCCTGAGTCGGCAGCAAGCATCGACTCGCCAACACTTTGAGCTGCTAGCGGTGCGCGACAAATACCTGCAATTGAAAAACCAAGTGCTAATGCCTTGAAAAACTTGATTTTACAAAAGCCTCTAGAAGGTTGCACGGGCATGACAGACTCGTCATATTTTATAGTTATTTGCACTTACGCTCGGGCGCGGCCGGCGCAATTGCAAGGAATAAACTTACTCTATCACTTTTTTTAAAGACTTAATTACTTAATTAAACATAAAGATAGTTGACTAAACCGCTGTTTTGTGTATTAAACGATTCCTAAAAAAAGCTCCGACATCCCCAAGCTAGGGCTGTAGCTAGGCGGAGCATTCTATGAAAGCTGGCATCTCAGAAATAGTTGACATCTGCTATACCAACTTGGCTAAACTTAATCTTTGCTTCACCATTCCAGTAGAAGTATTTTCGCTGGTTGGTCTGATTCCTGCTTGTACCTGCATGAGTGGGAGCATACTTGTCAACAAGCGTAAATTTGGGTGGAGCAACGCCCTATTTTTTGAGTGATTACAACTTTTTTTTGAAGCTTTTAGCGATTGTTGAACGATTATTTTTAACCAATTTAACGAATTGTGGTATTCCGTTCTACCTTTTTATAAGCTGGTGAGTTTTACATCCACTGTGGTTTACTCTCCGATAAATTATTTGCGGGTTTTCGGTCTTATCCTGAGAATGCTAGACAAAACGGAGCGTCTATCAATATTCTTGCAATAAGTAGCTATGGGCAAGTTTAATAAAGTATTAAACCATTATATTCACCTCCCCAGCTCTTTCATAGACGGCGATTTATCGGACCACAATCCTAGTCTTAAAGGTGTTGATAAATCACCTCTAGAGACTCAAAACAACTAACAGTACAAGAGGTATTGCAATTGCGCTTACTTTTATTTAAGGTATCTACGCTTTCCGAGTCCATCAAAATCGAAAGTAATCCGGAGCGACGTTCTGCCATTGCTTGTTTACCCGCGCTACGATGAGGCTGAGACGAGATGCAATCAGAGATTGCACCTTATCAAAGCGTTTCTTGGCGCGGATGGTTATTCTTAATCACGAGTTAATTGCACCCCAGGCAACCGGGGTCACGCAGTCGGTTATAGGCGGCCCGGACCGCTCCGAAAGCGTTCCTCCCCATGCCTGAAGTCAGGGGTTCCTCTCTCGTTTTCCGGTGAACTTTGAGAGAGATTACTACATTTTATTGAGTTCCGATCGCAGCTCTTCCAACTCAGCATCAATCACCTGACTCGACTCCGAGCTGCGAGCAGCAGTTTTACCCGCTGCAGGCAATTGACCTTGAGACACAGAACCTCCGGTCAGTTGAGCTTTCATCTGAGCCAACTCGTCGTCAACATCACCGCCACTTTCGAGCAAGCGGAACTGTTCCTCTAAATTGCTGCCGCCGGCCGCCAGTTCTGCCGAAGCTCCCGCGCGAGCTTCTATCTGCAAAACTTTTTCTTCCATACGATCGAAAGCTGCCATTGAACTGCCAGTATTCAGGGAGCCAATGGAATTGTTGAGCTGTTCCTGAGCCTTAGCAGCGGATATCCTCGCCTTGAGCATATCCTTCTTAGTCTTAGCTTCGGAAATCTTGCTCTCCAAACCGATCAAGTTGCGCTTGAGACTTTCCACCTGAGCCGATTGCTGATCTAGACTGGCTTTCAGGGTAGCAGCCGTATCAGCGTGAGACTTTTTGCGCACCAGCGCTTCCCGGGCCAAAGTCTCGTCTCCTTTTTGCAGGGCTAGCTGAGCGCGCTGCTGCCACTGGTTAGACTGAGACTCAGCTTGATTGTACTGAGTCTGGGTGCGCTTTTGAGTGGCGATCGCACTGGCAACGGCTTGACGCAACTGCACCAAGTCTTCCTGCATATCCGTAACGGACTGTTCTAAAATCTTTTCCGGGTCTTCAGCTTTGTTGACCAGATCGTTAAGATTGGCTTTGACGACTCGGCTAATGCGGTCAAATAATCCCATAATGCTATTTTTCCAGGGTGAGGTGTACGAAGTAGGTGGAAAGCAGGCTTTAGGCGCTAGCCCGCAGTTGTGAAATTCACTCTTGTCAGATTTTTAGTGCGATTTAGTTTTTGGCAATTTTTGCAGACAGATAAATCCAGTTTAAAGCGATCGAGTAAGTGGTGCAGGCAAGCTTATTCATGCACCTATCTATTGAGTTTAACTTCGATCCGGGAATTCCCCCACAGGCTTCGAGCCATCTCTAGCTAGGCTGTTGAGAAGTTTTTGCTCGTCTCAACTATTGTTCTGCTGCCTGGGGTTCAGGATGCGGGCGGCTCGCCCGAGGGCAATTTGGGTGTATTTTTGCCCGGAAGCATTTGTGCTTTCATCGCCGCCAACTCAGTATCGACATCCTCGGCACCTTCGAGAGAGAGAAACTTCTTTTCTAAATCGTTAGTTCCGAGTTCTGCGATTGCTTCGGAGCGAGATTCTAGCTGCATGACTTTCTCTTCCATCCGTTCAAACGCGCTCAAAGCGCTGCCTGTATTGAGATTGCCCATCATTTCTTGAAGCCTTTCCGATGCTTGAGCCGATCGAGCTCGGGCAATATACATATCTTTTTTAGATTTTGCCTCGGAAATCTTACTTTCTAGCGCCCGCATATTGTCTTTAAGTTGAGTCACAACAGCGTTTTGCTGCCCGAGACTGGCTTTCATCGCCGTTGCCGTTTCTTGATAAGATTTCCTGCGCGTCAGAGCTTCCCGCGCCAAATTTTCCTCGCCTTTTTGCAAAGCTAGCTGCGCCCGCTGGTACCATTCTGCGGCAGTAGACTCAGCTTGGGAACACTGGCGTTCGGTGCGTTTTTGAGCTGCAATCGCGCCTGCCACAGCTTGTCTGAGCTGCACTAAATCTTCCTGCATATCCATTACAGCCTGTTCCAGAATTTTTTCTGGATCTTCTGCCGCCCCGACCAAACTGTTAATATTGGCTCGAATCACTCGCCAAAGGCGATCGAATAATCCCATGAGGCCCGTCTCCCGATTTTCAACTTTAGAATTAAGACAGAGAAATCACAATTAAAAACTAAAAATGAAAACTCATCAATCGTCTTTTTAATTTTTAATTTTGAAATTTTAATTCCCTCTAAGTTAGGTCGTCATGCTTATTTTTAGGATGGGTAGGGCGCGAGCGTTACCCATCAAAACTGAGCAAATGTTGGGTGAAGCGAAACCGAGGGTTCGTGCCGCGGGCCCAACCTACTCGCCGATCCTCAGTTTAATTCTCTTTGCCTAATTTATGGCTGATAGTATTGCGGCTTCACCCCTTTTGCTTGCAGTTCTTTCACCAAAAGTTCTGCTGAGGCAGCATCGTTCAAAGCCCCCATTTGGATCTTGACACCCTTTGAGAAGTTCCGCACGTAGGCATCGGGAACTGCGGTTCTGGCTTGCTGCAGCGATTTTGCATCCGTGTAATCGGTGACAACGTAATAAAAACCGTCGGCAGCGCGTGCCGGCCTTCCCAGCGGGGATGCGGCTGGGGATGCGGCGGCTGGGGATGCTGTCGCTGGGGATGCTGTCGCCGGGGATGCGGCGGCTGGCTGGGCTGGGGAGGGTGTTGGAGGCAGTGTCGGCAGTGTCGGCACTGGCTGGGCGCTGGGGCGGGGACTGGGAAGCAAAGCCGTGCTGATATTGTTGAGCCCTTGTTCTCTCCCTCTGGCGGGGTTGCCATCTTCTGTCGGAATCGGGACAGCCGCGCTGGGGCCAGGAGGCGCTGCCGGATTGGGCGGGATTGAGGCTTTTGGCGACGGTGAAGGAATAGCGCTGGCTGTCGGATTGACATTGCTGAGAGTGCTCAAATCTAGCTCGACAAATTCCTTGGATACCAGATTTGGAGCTTTCGGCAGTTCCTGGGTGCTGGTATCTGAGATGGCAGTAGAGGCGGGACTGTCGCTTGGAGAGGGTGCACCGCGATCGAGAAAACGGTTCAGGCCGGCCATCTTAGCCACACTTGACGGGTGCATGACTGCGTAGCCCAAAGCTGTACACGACAGCAGAAACAGCAGCATCGAACTCAGTCCCAAGGGAGTTAACAGACTGGCTGCTAAACTGCGTTCGACGGCAGGCTCGGCTTTTGACTCGTCCAAACTTTCGATCAGTTTTTCGCTTGATTCGAGATAATTGTTGGGTGCGAAGGCACTGCTAGATAATTTTGTGCCGCCCCTGGTAGTTGCTAGCGGGGCATCGCCCTGGATGCCGGCAAGGGATAGGGGCAGGGATAGCGGCTGCTGGGTTTCCTCCGCGGCCTCCAGGGGCAAATTTTGGGCTAGCTGTTGCTCGGTTGTGGCTGTTTGCTTGCCAGTACGAACTGATGGGGACACCCACTGTTCGGCGCGCCGCCTGTGCCTTCTGTATGTTGTCAGTTCTGCTTCTAGGTTTACATCCAGACTCCCCAGGACTGCTTGCAAAGCAGGCTTGATTGGAGTTGAAGAGGATTGATGATTTGGGGATTCAACCGAAGAACGCTTACTCATTAGCAAAACTCCTACCGCCTCTGAATTGATTTTAATGTTTTGATTGTAGATATAAACAAGAAGCTTGAAAACTTGCCTATTTTATGATTAGCTAATTTTGGCGTCAATGCAACAGGGGCCGGATCGCCTGCTGTCGATCGCTGGCAGCTATCTTTTAATTTTAATTTTAAAACTTAATTGTTTCTGTGTCCCGGAGGCTGCTTAGCGAGACTCGAAGCAGCTTTCTGTATCCGGATATACCGCTTATTTATAACCTCTCATACTCGTTCGGCATTTGTACTTTTTCTTGATCCCTGACCGCTTTATAAACTTTTAATCTGTGTTTTTACCTATACAATGAGCCAAGACTTAGGCAATTGTTTCTAAATATAACAAGATTATAAATAAATTATAAAATTTATTTATGCTCCGGGGATCGCTACAACCCAGACAGCATAAAGGTTGGGATGCTCTAAGGCAGGCTAGCTCTGCAAAGGAGAATTAGAGATGAAAATGATTTCCCTAAGAACTTTTATGCAAACCTCCTTAACTTCACCTTTAACTTCAGCTTGTGGTCACTGCCGTCACTATACCCCTGAGGGCAGACGCGGGGGTGTTTGCGCTTTACTGGGCGGGCCGGTTCAAAGTCACTGGAAAGCTTGTGCTTTAGCGGTTTCGCCTTTTAGGTCATCTTGGGAAAACATAGAACAAATTGGACTGTGGCAAGAATCGACTCTGACGCTGCAGGATGCCACCCTCACTCTTTCCGAGCGCCATGCCTGCCAGCTTACAGGCACAACGTTAACCGAAAAATCGGCAGCAGTATCGGTCTAGTTAGTCGGCTGCCCTGCTGCTCATACCATTATTTTCGATTTTCGATTTTCGATTGGGGAATCACCGATCAGTATCATGGTTTGGATCTGGCAAAGCAGTTTCATTCTTTTTGGGAACTGGTATCAATACTCACACTTTTGTGCGATCGGGTGCATTTGGCTTTACTAACTCATAAAAATCAGCAGTATCTACTTTAATATGAGCGCATAAAAAAACTGATTTCTCCATTCAACTATGGCAGCCAAGGATATTGACTAAAATCAGGTTGCCGTTTTTCTAAAAAGGCTTGTTTGCCTTCGGCGCCTTCCTGCGTCATATAGTACAGCAAAGTAGCATTTCCCGCCAGTTCTTGCAAACCGGCTTGACCGTCGCAGTCGGCATTAAAAGCAGATTTCAAACAGCGAATCGCGATCGGACTTTTTTCTAGAATTTCCGCAGCCCACTGCATCCCTTCTAGTTCTAGTTGTTCGACGGGCACGACGCAGTTGACTAAACCCATTTCTAGGGCTTGCTGCGCGCTGTACTGGCGGCACAAAAACCAAATTTCTCGGGCTTTTTTCTGGCCGACAACTCTGGCGAGATAGCTAGCTCCGAAACCACCGTCGAAACTGCCGACTTTTGGGCCGGTCTGTCCGAAAATAGCATTGTCAGCAGCGATCGTCAAGTCGCAAATTAAGTGTAGAACGTGGCCCCCTCCTATTGCGTAGCCTGCAACTAAAGCAATTACAACTTTGGGCATCGATCGAATCAACTTCTGCAAGTCGAGCACGTTCAAGCGGGGTATGCCACCTTCGTCTACATATCCCGCCGCACCGCGCACGCTTTGGTCGCCACCGGCACAAAAGGCGTATTTGCCGTCTGTATGAGGCCCCGCACCGGTGAAAAGGACAACGCCGATTTTTGTGTCTTCGCGGGCATCAGTAAAGGCATCGCACAGTTCCTGCACGGTTTTGGGACGGAAAGCGTTCCGTTTGTGAGGTCGATTGATGGTAATTTTGGCGGTGCCGCCGCTTTTGTGATATAGAATGTCTTCGTAGGTTTTGGCGGTTTGCCATTCAATTTGCATAATCAATCAATTTTAGATTTGAGACCAAACTGGGTCTATCAAGGCAGCGACAAGTCGCTTTTAGATTTTAGATTGATTCGGTTCAATGGGATACAAGGGTCGATCGACTCTTGCAAAAAAAATAAAGCGGGACTTACGCAGAAACCGGGTTTTTCACCAACATACGCCGTGCAGCGCTCTTGGTAGCGGTTAAACAACCCGGTTTTTGAGGGTAAGAGCGCGCAAGTCCCGTCTCAAATGGAAAAAGCGTCAAATCCTCGAACTCCTCTCACGACTTTTACTGCGCAAAAATTTATATGCGCTGCATTATTTGCGCAGTAAAAGAGCCAGCAGGTGCTTTGCTGCTTTCGCAAATACCAAATCGCGCGACTCGAATTCGCTGGGATCGAGTAAAGCTTGAACTTCGCCAAAAGCTTCTGAGTCGAGGGTTCCTTCTTTAGTAAATAAAGTGTCTAGGACTGCAATGTGTCTGGAGTCGAGGCCGAGCCGATTTCCCATCGACTGTAAGTACATTTGCTCCCGCAGGTCGATGTGTCCGTCTGCCGCTGACATTTCGTAGCCGGAACCGATGAGCAACAGCTTTTCTGATTCTGAGAACAAAGCTGTCAGGGTTAGCAATTCTGTGGGGTTGAAGTAAACCTGCTGTTTGGAGACTCCTTTGACAAGGCGCTGAATTAGTTCTATCCGATCGGGGTCGCCGCTGGCAAAGGCTTTGAGAGTCTTTTGCAGCCGTTCTTCTTCTTCAACTGCGATCGTCCTGTCAATAATCATCACTCCGCGCAGGATGGAAATCAGAGCAGTCAGAAAGACTACCAAAGGAGTGATATCTTGTTCCCGGAGCTTTTGCCGGCTAATGCGACACAACAGCTCAACAACTTCACTGGTGATTGTGGTGGTGTCCATAATTAAAAATGACTCTCTCTTAAGCTGTAATGTAATTTTCTTTCTCGATCTTAAGTTTTTTCTGTTACGTAGGTATGACGTGAATTCTAAAACTGAGCCGTTGTCTATTAGTGATACTACTTATTTTATTCACAAACGCTGGATGGCTAGGGCTGTAGAACTGGCACAAGCAGCGGGTGATGCTGGTGAAGTACCCGTGGGTGCTGCAATTGTTGACGGTACTGGCAAATTGATTGCCGAAGCGCAAAATCGGCGAGAGCGAGACTGCGATCCGACTGCTCACGCTGAAATCTTGGCTTTGCGGGCGGCCGGGCAAGTTTTGCAAGACTGGCATCTTAACCAATGCACGCTCTACGTAACGCTGGAGCCTTGCCCGATGTGCGCTGGTGCGATCGTCCAAGCTCGGATTGGCCTGCTGGTATACGGAGCAGATGACCCGAAAACTGGCACGATTCGGACTGCTGCTAATATTCCCGATAGCGCGCATTCGTGTCACCGCTTGGAGGTGCTCGGCGGTATTATGGAATCTGTTTGCCGCGATCGGTTGCTTTCTTGGTTTGAAACGCGCCGGAAAAATTAACAGGTAAAATTTTTTACTCTCTTATGAGCGATGTTTAATCGCAATTGACCCTTTAACTGAAATAATAGATCCGTAATTGCCCGCTCAAGCTTTCGAGGTGGCCGACTGGTCTGTATTAATTAATGCTGTCCGGTTGCCTGAGGTTTTACCTGTTAGAGATTATCTCTTGCGGGCGCGATCGCTCGATCGGCACAATGCCAATAGCAAAACTGTCCCGAGCCAAAAACTAAAGATTTGTCCAACAACTTACTTTAGACTTTAGATCTCGATAAAGCAGCTTAATTGCTATGCGCCACACCGCCACGATCGCCGTTGAGTCCAGTACATCATCTCTAGTGAAGCCAATGCCTGCCAAGGTAGTATTTAATACCTCTCGCGTTTCTCCTTGGTTAACCTCCTTGCTCTATCCGCTAGGTCACTATATTGTCCTACCGTTTCATTTTGGCAAGATTGAGGTAACCGGACAGGAGCACTTGCCGAAAGACGGGCCTGTCATCTTAGCCCCTACGCACCGTTCCAGATGGGATGCCCTGATGATGCCCTATTCAACCGGACAAATGGTGACTGGACGCGATTTGCGGTTCATGGTAACTGCTGATGAAGTGAAAGGACTGCAAGGTTGGTTCATCAGAAATTTGGGAGGGTTTGCTGTGGATATCAAGCATCCAGCAATTAGCAGTCTCCGTTACGGCGTGGAACTACTCCTCGACAAGCAGATGTTGGTGATTTTCCCCGAAGGCGGCATTTTTCAGGATGGCGAAGTTCACCCGATCAAGCCTGGATTGGCGCGTTTGGCAATTCAAGCAGAGTTGAGCAAACCGGGTTTAGGGGTGAAAATTGTACCGATGAGTATCCGCTATCGCCCGCGCATTCCTCAATGGGGTTCTGAGGTAAAAATTGCGATCGGTTCTCCGATTTCCGTGGTGGATTATGCCAATGGCGGCGGTAAAAAAGAAGCACCATTGTTGACGGCACAACTAGAAAAGGCTCTTAAAAATCTTGATGAAAGTTGAGAAGAAGGAAGTTCGGCAACGGATTCTGTAACGGATGTAACGGATGTAACGGATGTCAGGAAGAAGGAAGTTCGGCAACGGATTCTGTAACGGATGTAACGGATGTCAGGAAAAATGAAGAAGGAATTATGATATAATGTTTTCTGGTGCTGTCGAGAGATGCAGCACTTATTTCGCTGCTTTCTTATGTCTGTATTAAGTGTGAGCATTAATGGATTGTGCTTTGAACTTTAAGCCGGGTCAAATTGTCAGTTTAGAATGTGGAAATGCGTGCCTGCATTCAGAGGTTATCCAAGTGGTTGAGGCACGTCAAGTTTGTTGGGTGCGCCCTTTAATGTTAGTTGTATTACTGTCAGGGCAGGATTTATCGGCGCAATGGTCGGAAGAATACACTTTATCCGATTTGCGGGATGGTGCTGATTTGCTGTGGCCGGGGAGTTTGTTTCGGGCGGCGCTGGATACCGAGGTTATTTCGCTGTTGAGTCAGTTGCAGTCTCTGGACTCTGAAAAAAAGGATGGTGCGATCGCTTCTCGGCAACTTAGAGAATTTGTCGATCGAGTTTGGGAAGCTTTTCCGAGTGCTTTTCATTAAGCAGATAGGTGGCGTTTTTTCTATTAGTCCGGCAGGGGTTGAAAACCCCTGTCTAATAGCTAAAGTCCTCGCTATGACGACTAATACCCTCTTCATTCTTCAGTCTCAAGCGAGAGGGACGAAAGTTTGACAAAAAGCGATTGAAATCGCCGACTTTTCGGCGACTATTATACTAAAATACCGCGTGTGAAAGCTCTTCGGGGTTGAGATTATTGTGAATAACTTTACCGTCTCGGAACCAGACAACGCGGCGAGTTTGGCGCGCCACTTCCGGTTCGTGCGTTACCATAACAACAGTCATGCCGCTTTCGTTGAATTCGGTAAAAATATCCATTACTTCTTGAGTAGTTTTTGTATCCAATGCACCTGTAGGTTCGTCAGCCAGCAACAACACGGGACGGTTGACGATCGCCCTGGCGATCGCAACTCGCTGCTGCTGTCCTCCTGATAGTTGATTCGGTCTGTTTTGCAGCCGACTTTCCAGACCAACTTTTGTTAAAGCATCTACTCCCCGTTCGCGTCTTTCTGATGCGGGAATGCCGGCATAAACCATCGGTAACATGACATTTTCTAATGCTGTCAATTGAGGCAACAGGTGAAATTGTTGGAATACAAACCCCAATTTTAAATTGCGAATTCCGGCTAATTCTGCTTCGGGCATTTGGGCGACATCTACGCCGTCTAAGTAGTAACTGCCGCTCGTAGGTCGATCGAGACAGCCGATAATATTCATAGCTGTAGATTTGCCCGATCCAGATGCGCCCATAATCGAGCAATATTCTCCTTGTCTTACCGTCAAGCTGACGCCGTTTAAGGCGCGAACTTCGAGGTCGCCAATCCCGTAAACTTTTGTTACCTCTTCCAGACCGACAACAACGGGCTTTGAGAGGACTTGCGGGTCGAAGTCTTGGTATGTATCGGTTTGTAGTTCAGGCATTTTTTTTTCTGTGCGATCGACACAACTAACTACTAAGCTAACACTTCCCATCAGTATTCGCGTTCGGGGTGACGGCTGTTTCGATGTTAACGAACAGAATCTCTATCTTCAAGTCATAGTGAATACTTTGACCCGACGTGGAGGTACAGTCGGAGTGGAAAAAAAATCTACCAACTCAAGTAGAGGCGATCGCATGGACTATTCAAAGATAACCATCTCTAAGTCTAACAACAAGCCAGTGATTAGTTCATCTGCTTTTATTTTGGTACAATAGTTCGGACTGTTTTTAGTTCGCAGTCTGAAACCCGCGATTTTCCGTTGGTAGCTCGATTGCCCAATGGTCTTGAACCCTTATTCTAGGTTTGGCAATTAAAAATAGTCCCAACTATTGTTGCTAATCACCTGTTAAAAGAATCAGATTTAACGATCGCCCGCAACCAATTTTCATTAGTTTGAGGGTCTTCTTCACCACCTTGACAGGGCTTGGGTGGAATAGACACCCCAATAGGCTAAACTTGTATCCGATCGCCAAACAGATTACAAAGCAATGACTAATTATAGCGATACCAACCAGACCGAGATTTCCAATACAGTCTCATCGAGTCCACAAATGTTATCTTTCGTGAAAATTGTTGAGTATTTATCTCTAGCTGCTTTTGTGGGTGTAGGCATCCTTACCAGAGTTTTTGTAGACAATCAACTTATCGTTATTTTGGGAGCTGTTTTTCTCTCTAGTTTTATTTTTCTCTTCCTGACCAATAGACAATTAGATCGCAACTTTCGGAATAGTGCTAATCAGTTAGATCTCCGAAAAAAAGCTGAACTATATAATTATCTCTTAAACCCGAATGATGTTTCGGATAACAATCCGATCACCCCGGTGAGAGAAAAGGCTTTACGATACTGCCAGGAGTTGATTGACGACTATAAAAACACTAGAGAGACTTCGAGAAATATTTACTATACTTTTCAATTGGCAACCGTTGTTTTATCGGGAGTCACACCAATTTTAGTATTGGTAGACAAATTGGAACCAGGTCAATCTTTGCTCAAGTGGCTGCCCGTAATTTGTCCCGCTGTCGCCTCCATAGTCGCCAGTATAGTTACCTCCTTTCCTTTTCAGGAGAATTGGATTTCTGCTAACACGACTGTGGAATTGTTAGAAGCGGAACAGGAGAAATTTGTATTAGGAGTGACTCCCGCTTATCGTTGCTATGATGTAGCCGACGAAGCCCAAAATCAACAAATGACAAAAATGGCAATAGAAAACTTTATCAATCAGGTGAATGAGATTCATCTCAAGCAAATCCAAAAACCAGATGAAACAGCGTCAAAGGAGCAGAATACAGAGCCAGCTCAATCTACCGAGTCACAGCAGCAGCAGAGTTAACGAAGCTGACAATACCAGTAAGCAGGTAGGGTTGAGCGACGCTACCTGCTCCCTCAAGTAGCTCTGTATGTAGTTCTCAAAATGTAGTTATCAAAAGTGCTCCTCAAAAGCAAAATTTTTGAGCTATGATTAAGAAAAGTTAAGCGTAAATTTGGGAAGTTGGAGATTGTTGGTAACACAATTATGACATACGATTACGACTTGTTTGTGATAGGTGCAGGTTCCGGCGGATTGGCGAGTTCCAAGCGAGCAGCATCCTACGGAGCAAAAGTGGCGATCGCCGAAAATGATTTAGTAGGCGGAACCTGCGTAATTCGCGGCTGTGTTCCCAAAAAACTGATGGTTTACGCCTCAACATTTTCGCACCTTTATGAAGATGCGATCGGCTACGGCTGGAGTCCAGTAGAAAGCAGCTTCGACTGGGAAAAACTCGTCACCACAGTAGACGCAGAAGTGCGCCGACTCAGCAAACTGCACATCAGCTTTCTCGAAAAAGCCGGAGTAGAATTAATTTCAGGATACGCCAAATTTATCGACCCCCACACCGTCGAAGTTGGTGACAGAAAATTTACCGCAGCCAAAATCTTAATTGCAGTCGGCGGAGAAGCGCAAAGAGTCCCAATTATAGGCATAGAACACGCGATTACCTCCCGCGAAATCTTCCTGCTAAAAGAGCAACCAAAACGGTTGGCAATTTGGGGTGGCGGCTACATCGGCGTCGAATTTGCTTGCATTATGAACGGATTGGGAAGCCAAGTAACTCAAATCATCCGGCGCGATCGAATTCTGCACTACTTCGACGAAGAAATTCGCGCTAACGTGCAAGAAGGAATGACTAAGCACGGAGTTAAATTTTTGACAGAAAGCTCGATTAATCACATTGAGAAAACCCCAGAAGGTTTAAAATTAACGCTGTCGGGAAAATCCGAAGGAACGCTAATAGTAGACGCGCTTTTGTCCGCTACCGGGCGCTTGCCAAACTTGGAAAAATTGGGTTTAGAAAACGCGGGAGTAGAAACCGATCAAGGTGCGATCGCAGTTACGAAAGACAGCCGCACCAGCCAGCCGCACATCTTTGCAGTCGGAGATTGCACCAACCGCATCAATTTAACGCCAATTGCGATCGCTGAAGGTCGTGCTTTTGCCGATACTGAATTTGGTAATAACCCCAGATCGATCAGTCACGAAAATGTTGCCTCAGCAGTATTTTCGCAGCCGGAAGCAGCTACAGTTGGCTTAACAGAAGAGGAGGCTAAAGCTAAGTTTCCCGAATCAATTAAGTGCTATACAGCCAAGTTTAAACCGATGTTTCATTCTTTGACAGGTGCAGATGAAAAGACTTTTGTCAAGTTAGTTGTTGAAACTAATACTGACAGAGTTTTGGGCGTGCACATGGTAGGGAAAGACGCGGGCGAGATTATTCAAGGAATGGCGATCGCTGTTAATATGGGAGCTACGAAGAAAGACTTCGACGCGACTATTGGCATTCACCCATCGACTGCTGAAGAGTTTGTTACTTTGCGGTAAAGTGGTGGAAGCCGCCAGGGGTTTCAACCCCTGGCTAATAGCTAAAGTCGGTTAAAATTAAGATATTGCACCATTTTCAAGAACAGGCATCCTGCCTGTTCCACAGCAAAGTAAAATTTTATTGTGGGGTGGGCATCCTGCCCGCCAGTGAAGGGATGAATGAGTGATTCAACCAAACAAAACAAAATTTTAGCATTCTATCTCGGTCAGCAGCCTGATTCGCAAGGTCGGGCGATCGAGGATATTTGGTCGTGGGATTACCAGAAGCTGGAATCCTTGCACAATTACATTCAATGGCTGTTTCCGCTGAGAGAAAAGAGTCGCTTTAATTCCAGTGCTCCTACTTTAAATGATGAGGTAATTCAAGCTTTTAGAACAAGTGAAGAGTTGAGAAATCGCTTACTCCATTCGTTCAAAGTCATGCTGGCGTTTTACGGGTTGGAATGCCACGAAGGAGAAAACGCAGAAATTGTAATTACCAAATCGGCAGAATATTTGTCAAGAAAAAGAGAGTGGATTGAAAAATTTAATCACAACTACTTGCGGCTGACAAGGATTCTCACAAGTTTGACAGAGTTGGGATTGAAAAATTACGCTTTAGCTCTTTTCAATTGTTTAGATGAGATCTATAACGAAGACAAAGAAAGTATTGGTTTAAAAACTTATACTTATTGGAAAAAAGCTGTAAATAGTTAGAATCGATATTTGGGACTTACCGCTATAGCCAACCCTACGGCCAACAAGAAAACTTAATTTTTGTGAACAGGCCCGAAAGCCTGTTATGGGCGGGCTAGAAGCCCACCCCACAATAAGATTTAATTTTTGTGAAACAGGCCCGAAAGCCTGTTATCCGCCCCAAGCGGATTCATGCTCAAAATAATATTTTAAATGATTTGAACCTTTTTTCAGATCGTCCTGTCTAAACACTTCAGATAACGAACTGGTGGGGGAGACTTCACAGGTGTTAGGTGTGTCAGCCAATGTTTTAACCGATGACTGTTCCGACTCGGACTTAGTTGCTGAGTGTCTAAAGGGCGATCGCACCTGCTTTCGCCACCTTTACCAACGCTACCAAAACAAAGTCAGGTCAACCCTTTACCAACTCTGCGGGCCCTCGCTGCTTGACGACTTAACGCAAGAAGTATTCCTGCGAGTGTGGAAAGGATTGCCAAAACTCAAGCACCAAGACAACTTTTCTACTTGGCTTTATCGAATCACTTGGAATGTGGCTTCTGACCAAAGACAAGCATTTGCTAAGCAGCATTCTTTTGATTCCAAACTCAAAAATCAAGAACAAATGGATCGGATTGTTGTCACAGATCGTACCTCAGACTTGATGCAGTTGCACTATCAAGATTTAGTGCAGCGGGGACTGGATCAATTGAGCTTTGAACACCGCAGCGTTTTGGTGCTCCACGACTTAGAAGACATCCCGCAAAAAGAAGTAGCCCAAATTTTGGGACTGCCAGCGGGAACCGTCAAATCTCGCGTGTTTTATGCCAGAAATGCTGTGCGACAATTTTTGCAAAAAGAAGGTGTCAGCGAGCTATGAATAACCCAAGCAGCGACCAAGAGTTAGTTAATTTCTTGAAGCAAAATCGTCCAAATATTCCTGAAGCTGCACCAGATTTAGAGCAAAAACTTCTAGCAGCCATAGAAAGTAATCAGGCGAGCCTTTTCTCTGAAACCCACCCCACAAAAACGCAATTAAGTGCGTCAGATAAGTCAGATAACAGGTTAAAAATATCCTCTGTTTCTAAGTGGGCATTGTCCTCGGCGATTGCTGCTAGTTTGCTAGTTTTTTGGTCTGGCTACCGTTCGTTTGAGACTGCACAATTGCCAGATGAGGAAACAGCTCAGTTAGAAGCATTTTTAGTCAATAACTGGGAGGGTGTACTCCAGGATTCTCCTCAAGAAAATATGACCAATCGCCCGCAAACAGAGTGGTTTAATTTCCCTGTTTCCGCTGACAGCGAACCGCCAACAAATAACTAATCTCAAAGAGGTAATTTTCATGTCAATTCGTCGCATTTCTGCCCTAGCCGTTTTAATGCTGACTCTCGGCAGCACAGCCGCAGCAATAGCAGTTCCCAATCCCCTAGAAGCGGGAACAATTGCCCAAAATCAGCGACCAAATCGACCTGCCGGCAAGGAAGGGGGGATGTTCGAGAAACTTAATTTAAGCGCCGACCAAAAGCAGCAAATGCAGGCAGTTCGCGATCGTTACAAAGACCAAGTTTCCCAGCGGATGCAAGCAGTCCGCCAAGCCAGACAAGAATTGGAAACGATGATGTCCGGCACGGCAAATGCTAGCGAAATACGCGAAAAACACCGTCAAATAATCGGATTGAGGCAGCAGTTGGAAGAGGTGCAATTTGAAAGTACACTTGCAATGCGAGAACTGCTCACGCCCGAACAGCGCAGCCAATTAGCTCAACTGATGCAGCAGCGCCGACAAACTGCTAGAAACAGGATGCAAAACGGTCAAAAACCGCAGTAATTGACGAGTAGTTTTGAGTGAATCGCAGGGTGTGCAATACGCACTCTGCGATTCATTGTTGTAAGCAAGTAGAAATCAATAAATGCAGGCAGCGAGAAAGGCAGCTTTTCTGTAATTTATGCGATGGCTTTCTCTCTTGGGAAAAGCAGTCTCAAAGCGCAGCATTTTCAAGTTTAGGGGAGTGCTTGACTTTTTTATAAACAGTCTCAAATTGCCTAATTTAAATCCCTGCAAGTCCTCGATATTTTCAGAATATCAGTATATATTTTGTTTAAGTTAGTGTTTTAACTTTTTTATTTAATAGCTCATAATAACTTAAAATAATTAGTTGGGAAGTCTCATAAATTTTTCTAGATGAATCTACAGAACGACTCAAGTTACATTTATTTACACGGATTTGCTTCAAGTCCCAATTCAGCTAAGGCTAGATATTTCCGAGATCGCTTTTCTTACCTAGGAATTGACCTAAAAACTCCCGATCTCAATCAAAACGATTTTTCGGGACTCACTCTCACCCGCCAATTAAACCAAATAGAAACTGAATTTTTGCAAGCCCAATCCTCCCAATCTCCTACAGAAAATGTAAAAAATTTAGGGGGAGTCACCATAATAGGGTCGAGTTTTGGGGGACTGACAGCGGCTTGGTTGGCCCAGCGACAATTGTCAGTAAAGCAAATAGTTTTGTTAGCGCCGGCTTTTGAATTTATCTCCCACTGGCTGCCACTGTTGGGACAGCAGCAGTTAGAAAAGTGGCAGTCTGAGAAATATTTGCCGATTTACCACTACGGCGAACAGCGTCATCTGCCGCTGAATTATCAGTTTTTGGCAGATATGGCTCAATACCCTGAACAAAAATTAATGCGGTCAGTCCCTACGTTAATTCTTCACGGCAAGCATGATACAATAATACCGATTCAAGCTAGCAGAAATTTTGCCGCTAACCGTCCCTGGGTGCAATTAATCGAATTAGAAGACGATCATGCTTTGGGCAATGTCCTAGCGGAAATTTGGGAAGCGATTCAAAAGTTTTGCCAATTCAAAAATTAAAATTTGACCAACTTCCAAGTCTCAACAATCAAATGAGTGAACAAGATCGATCGACTCGCACGTTAGCCGTTGACATTGGCGGAAGCGGCATCAAAGTTATGGTTTTGGACGAGGAAGGCCAACCCCAAACCGAACGCAGCCGTTTAGAAACGCCTCAACCGCCGAAACCGGAACCCGTACTAGAGGCGATCGCCTCTTTAGCCAGCGGACAAGGGGAATTTGACCGCGTATCAGTCGGTTTTCCCGGCGTCGTCTCTGGTGGCATCATCAAAACCGCAGTGAATTTAGATCCGTCTTGGATAGATTTTGACCTACAAACTACCCTCAAAGATCGCTTGGGAAAACCTGTGCGAGTGGCTAACGATGCCGATATTCAAGGATTGGGAGCAATTGCTGGGACGGGAGTAGAATTAGTAATTACCCTTGGCACCGGTTTCGGTTCTGCCTTATTTGTCGATGGTATCTTGGTGCCAAATCTAGAATTGGGACATCACCAGTTTCGCAAAGGAGAAACTTACGAACAGCAATTAGGGCGATCGGCATTAGATACAGTCGGTTCCAAAAGATGGAATCGCCGTCTGGAAAAAGCGATCGCTTCTCTGCAACATCTCTTTAACTGCGATCGCATTTACATCGGCGGTGGCAATACTAAAAAGATTGCTGTTGATTTACCGCCGCAGGTTAAAATAGTACCTAATGTCAGCGGTTTGTTAGGCGGAATTGCTTTGTGGCGCGATTGAATAAGCGGGGTGGGAAAAGTGCCCATCTCTATCCAAGAAACCGGGTTTTTTACCATGATTGAAGACAAAAATCGAGTATTTTAGTAAAAAAAACCGGTTTCTGCATCCAGGAGATTTGATTGGATTTTTGGCTGGTGCGTTAGCGGAATCCTAGAAGAGGATCGCCGTTTAAAAAATTATTCACCCATCGGATCGCGGTAGCGTTTGGGTTCATCCTTGCGAAACAGATTCGCCAAACCGAGGATACCCAACAAACCCAAAGCACCCCAATGATTGTTGTCTTCTTTGCTTTCTTGAAACGGAGTTCTGTCTAGAACAACTCCATTAGAATCAGTATTGTTCTGGGTAGGAGCTGACTCCGTTTGAGCTGAGGCAGGCATAGCTGAAGGGAGAACAGCCAAACTCAAAGCTATCAGGGTAGCCGCGGTATTTTTAGATATATCGGAAGGCTTGACTTTCATACTCGGTCTCCAAATATCAGCAGTTACTTTATCAAATTAATCAATTTGCTGCCGCCGACGCATCAATCGATCGACAGAAACTAAATTCCCCCTCTCCTCTTGCTTTCGAGATAGAACAAGCTCTATGCTAAGTTCAGATGCTTGTAAGCAAATTATCTAAAATAAAAAGTAGTAAATTATACCATGCTTCCCTTTATCCGAAAAGATTTAGCCGAACTTACCGCATACACTCCCCATCCGGGCGGCGCGTCAGGAGAACCAGCGCACTCGGAAAGTGCGATCGATCGCCTCGATACCAACGAATGCCCCTACGACTTACCCGAGGAATTAAAAAAAAAGCTAGCTTGGACTTACCAGCAGTTAATTGAGACAAATCGCTATCCCGACGGAGGCCACGCAGCACTCAAAGAGGCGATCGCCCAATACGTCAATGAATCCCTAAATGTCCCCCCCCTTAACAAGGGGGGGCTAGGGGGGGTTACACTGCCAAAAACAGCCATTACAGGCGACAATATTTCTGTAGGGAACGGTTCCGACGAACTAATTCGATCGCTCTTAATAGCTACTTGTTTAGGCGGGCAAGGCTCTATTTTGGTAGCGAATCCCACCTTTTCGATGTATGGAATAATCGCCCAAACCCTCGGCATTCCCGTTGTGAGTGTTCAGCGGAAAGAGGATAATTTTGAAATCGATATCGAGGCGGCTAAAAGGGCGATCCTCTCCGATGGCTGCGCTAACGACCAAAATCAAAATCCCCCCGTGCGGGCCGTCTTTGTCGTTCATCCCAATTCCCCCACAGCCAATGCTTTGACAGCAAATGAAATAGAATGGTTGTCAAGTTTGCCGGAACAGATATTAGTAGTAATTGACGAAGCTTATTTTGAATTCAGCCAAAATACTTTAGCAGACAGATTGCACCAGCATCCGAATTGGATAATTTTACGGACATTTTCCAAAGCATTTCGACTAGCATCAATGAGAGTCGGATATGCGATCGCCCATCCCGAACTCGCAGCCGCCTTAGAAAAAATCCGCCTTCCCTACAACCTTCCCAGTTTTTGCCAAGTAGCAGCAGAATTAGCCCTAGCGCAGCGGCAGTTATTGCTGGCAGTAATTCCCGAAATTATAGCAGAGCGAACCCAATTAATTGCAGCGCTAACTCAGCATCAAAAATTGCTAGTTTGGCCGAGTGCGGCTAACTTCGTTTACCTGCGGGTGAAAGCCGGTGAGGAGGAATCCTCCCAACAGGAACACCAACAAATCATGCAGCAGCTAAAAGAGCGAGGTACTTTAATTCGGCATACTGGAGGAGGTTTGCGTATTACGGTGGGTAGCCCGGAGGAAAATCAGCGGACTTTCGATCGAATCGCAGCGATTTTGACTTGACAACAACCTTTAAAAATGTTTATGAATTCAAGCAAATTACCATGCCATTTTTAATTATCAATCTGTCGCGCCGCGCGCATAGTTTGGGGAAATACGCCTACTAAAAGTGCCAAAGCTTCATCGGGAATTTGTGCTACTGTTTCCCCATCAAAATATTGTTCAAACTGAGTTAAAATCATTTGTGCCCGTTCCAAAGCTGCCGGCTTTGCCGTTAACTGTTCCGTTAACCGCACCCAATGCCGCCGAATTCCAAAAGCTTTCTGTCTTTCTTCGGGAGATTGAGGGCAAACCAAACAAAAATCGCCCACGGGAATCGCCTGCTGAGAGTCAACATCAAAAGCACCCCCAACGGCAGCCCCTGGCCCGGCAAACTCCGCGTGGAAGCGTTTAATCAAAATTAGACCGTTCCGGCGACGGCTATCTACCATCAACAGCTTGCCGCTGTTGATTTCTGCGAGAATGTCAGAGGAGTGGGGGTGTTCTGTCAAATCTGTGCCAAGGTGTCGATGTCGCAAGTCCGGGTCAGCAGAAAAGCCGGCGCGGATAAATATCGCTAGAGTTAAAATCAGAGCTGGATGAAGTATCAAATCTGCGATACTCCAGCGATCGAGATTATTCATTTAAAGTTATAAATTAATACTGTCACAAGGTGGTAGCGTGAGCGCGATCGAATATCAAATGCAGGTAGAACAAGCAGTAGACACCCTGAAAGCGGATCTCCCGACGCTTTTTGAAAAAGACATCTCCTACGATATATACACAAAAGATGTTTATTTTCAAGACCCTGTTAACAAATTTAAAGGAAAAATCAACTATCGCATTATCTTTTGGACTTTGCGATTTCACGGACAGCTATTCTTTCGCGAGATTTACTTCGACCTGCACGGTGTAAGTCAGACTGCCCCTGATACTATTGTGGCAAATTGGACTGTTCGCGGCGTCCTGCGGGTTCCCTGGAAAGCTCGGATTTTTTTTAACGGCTACTCTACTTATAAACTGGATAAAGACGGCTTAATTTACGAACATATCGACACCTGGGACAGAGAACCCGGAGAGATTTTAAAGCAGTTTTTCCGCAAGGGAGAGGATGCGAGCCCAGGATAAGCCAAAAAGGTCGATCGGGCCGCACAATCTGGGCCGGCAACCCAACTAACTTATAATGTCTAAAATGATCATCATCCCTCCGATTCTTTTTCTGCTATTTGTAAAGTGCTAAAATGATTCTCGCCTCTGATTCATTTTCTGCTCTTTGCACTCCCGAAAAACATCATGGCTGATATTGTCGAGACTGCCACCAATGCCGGCTCTTTCAAAACGCTCGTAACTGTTATTGAAGCGGCTGGTTTGTTAGATTTATTGCAAAGTCCGGGCCCCTACACCGTCTTAGCACCAACTGACGAGGCATTTGCCAAAATTCCTACGAACACTATTGCCTCTTGGTTGGAAGACATACCCAAGCTCCAGAAAATTCTGACCTATCACATTCTGTTTGGCGAGGTACTAACTGAGAACTTGCTTGAGTTAAGTTCTGCTGAAACAGTGGAAGGTTCTGTTGTGGGGATTGATATTTCTGACGGCATTAAAGTGAATGATGCTAAAGTTCTCACTTCAGATGTTCTTGCCGACAATGGCGTCATTCATATCATTGATGCGGTGCTACTACCAGCAATGGTTGCAGCATAATAAAACTTGTGCTTTTACCTATAAATGTAAGGTGCGCATTGCGCACCTTACATTTATAATAAATTTAGGATGCGCGGGGAAAATCACCGATAAATGTCGGGTGCGTCCGGAGCACATTACCCTACATTTTAAACTACTTACCCGAACCTAAAATCAACCCCGATCGCGCCGGCAGCATCAATTCTAAATGTCGAGTTTCTCCTTCACCTTTCCAAACAAAATCGCCTTTTCCAAACAGCAACTTATCGTGAGGAGATTTCAAATTAGCTACCTCAAAGCTAATATTAGCTTCTTCTGTCGCGACATTGACAGCAACAACTATTTCTTCATCCCCCAGAATTCTGACAAAAACGTAAACCGTTCCCTCAGCAAACAGAATTTGGTAAGCTCCAGTGCGGAGGGCTGCGTATTTGTGGCGCAAAGCTATCAACTGCTTGTGGTAATCTAAAACATCCAGTTCCCAGCTAGCTTGTAAGGGAAAACCGCGGCGAGAATCGGGATCTAGAGCACCGGGCAAACCAACTTCATCGCCGTAGTAAATGCTAGGAGCTCCGGGAAAAGTTAACAATAGCAAAGTAGCAAGTTCGACGCTAGCTTTATCGCCCCCAGCAATTGAGAGCAACCTAGCTGTATCGTGACTGGCCAACAAGTTAAGTTGAGTTAGCTGTATCGGCCACGGGTACAGTTCCAAAACCTGCTGAATTTTGTCGCCGTACTCTTTAGCAAAAAGTGGCGGATAGGGATGGTAAGAACGACCTTCAATTTGAGCTAAATCTACCCTGTCGCCCGCTGCAAAAGCAATAGTCGGCGCTGCAAAAAGATAATTCATTACTCCGTCAAATTGACTGCCGTCGAGCCATTCTCTCGCATCTTCCCAAACTTCGCCGACAATGTAAGCTTCGGGATTAATTGCTTTAACTCGTTCTCGAAATTCCTGCCAAAATCCCGGGGTTTTAATTTCAAAAGGAACATCGAGCCGCCAGCCGTCGATGCCGAATTTAATCCAATATTCGGCGATTTCCATGATGTATTCTCGTACTTCTGGATTCTCGTGATTGAATTCAGGAAGTGCTCGATTCCCGTCCCAACCGGCATAGTTAGCAGGAAAATTGCCGTCGTAGGCGGATAGCGGCCAGCCTTCAATTTTAAACCAATCCAGCCAAGGAGAATGGGGGCCGTTTTCGAGGATGTCGTGAAAGAAGAAAAATCCCCGGCTGGCGTGGTTGAATACGCCGTCGAGGACAATTTTGATGTTGCGATCGTGAGCGGCGTCTAGAAGCTCTTTAAAAGCCGGATTGCCGCCCAACATCGGATCGACTTGATAGTAGTCGTGGGTATGGTAGCGGTGATTGCTGGCCGACTGAAATATGGGGGTGAAGTAAATTGCGTTAATGCCTAAGTCTTGCAAGTAGTCTAGCTGTTCCATCACGCCCCACAAGTCCCCGCCTTTGTAGCCTTGGAGGGTGGGGATTTCGTGCCATTCTTCCCACATGAAGTTTTGCAGCAGGCGTTTGCGGGGCTGTTTGCTTTTGGCGAAGCGATCGGGGAATATTTGGTAGAATACCGCGTGTTTAACCCAGTCCGGCGTTTGAATTTGCATACACTTTTTTTAGCTTTTAGGGCTTAGGCTACAGTAGCAGAGGTTTCTAGGGGATCTAGCTTTTGGTAGAGAATAGACATTTAATCCAATTTTGTCGATCGACAAATTGTAAAAGCTTACACAAATTTGCAGTCAATCTCAGATTTAAAACTTACTCTACCTAGAAATTTATCGTCCCGGCGGGCGGCGCTTCCTGACTGCTGTGGAATCGGACAAACTCACACAACAGGAAAGCCAGCAACAAGAACGAGGTCTAACTCAACCAGAACAAGGACGCCAGCGGGCCCAACCAGAGCATCAGCGGGCGCGGTGCGAGACCCGCCTTGAAAAAGAACAACAGCGCGATGAGCCTGGATGGAGAAATTGCCAGAAGGGGGAATTAATTCAAGAAACTTGTAATTAAAAGCCCAAACCCCGAACCTTATTCTTTTGTTAAACTGCCGTTATTTATTGATGGGTATTTTAACTCACAACTCAAAACTCATAACTTCAGTCCCGAACGCACTCCCACTCTCATAAACCGGGTTTTTTAACTCTTATTGAGGGTTTGAAAAAGTATTTGGATTAAACAACCCGGTTTCTGCGTAAGCGACTCGACTCATAACTCATAACTCATAACTTCCTTGCTCCCCCCCCTTGTCAAGAAGCCCTCACCATCCGACACTGTACTTGGAGAGTTCATCGACCCTAGGGAGAAAGTTCCTTGAAAAAAGTCTTAGCCATCATCCTCGGTGGCGGTGTAGGCACCCGCCTTTACCCCCTAACCAAACTGCGAGCCAAACCCGCAGTTCCCCTCGCAGGGAAATATCGCCTCATCGATATTCCTGTCAGCAACTGCATCAACTCGGAAATACTCAAAATCTACGTCCTCACCCAATTCAACTCGGCATCCCTCAACCGCCACATCGCTCGCACCTACCAGTTTACCGGCTTTACCGACGGATTTGCCGAGGTGCTCGCCGCCCAGCAAACTCAGGAAAATCCCAACTGGTTTCAAGGGACAGCAGACGCAGTTCGCCAATATCTCTGGCTGCTAGAAGAGTGGGACGTTGACGAATACTTGATTCTTTCAGGCGACCACCTCTACCGCATGGACTACCAGAAGTTTGTGCACAGACACCGCGAAACCAACGCCGATATCACCCTCTCCGTTTTGCCAATGGACGAGAAGCGAGCCTCGGATTTTGGTTTGATGAAAATCGACGACAACGGCCGCATTGTTTCTTTCAGCGAAAAGCCAAAAGGCGATGCGCTCAAACAAATGCAGGTGGATACTACTAAACTGGGACTGACAGCGCAGCAGGCTCAGGAAAGTCCTTACATTGCTTCGATGGGGATTTACGTCTTCAAAAAAGAAGTTCTGATTAAACTCCTGAAAGAATCTCCAAACCAAACTGATTTTGGTAAAGAGATTATTCCGAATAATGCAAAAGAGCACAACGTTCAAGCTTATTTGTTTGACGATTACTGGGAAGATATCGGAACCATTGAGGCTTTTTACGATGCTAACTTGGCTCTGACAAAACAGCCTCAGCCTCCTTTCAGTTTCTACGATGAAAAGGCGCCGATTTACACTCGCCCGCGCTTCTTGCCGCCGACTAAGCTTTTAGATACTCACGTGACAGAATCGATTATTGCTGAAGGCTGCATTCTCAAACAGTGTCGGATCGACCATTCTGTGCTGGGAGTTCGATCGCGCATTGAAGCTGGATGTACGATTCAAGATACCCTGGTCATGGGTGCTGACTTTTACGAACCGGACGCGGAACGGCATTCTAGTTTAGACAACGGCGGAGTCGCCCTCGGTATCGGTGCAGATACTACAATTCGCCGCGCGATTGTGGATAAAAATGCCCGCATCGGCCACAATGTTCAAATAATTAATAAAGACCGAGTGGAAGAAGCCAACCGCGAAAACCTTGGTTTTTACATCCGCAGCGGCATTATCGTAGTCCTGAAAAATGCCACGATTCCTGATGGAACTATCATTTAGTTATTAGTCATTAGTCATTAGTCGTCAGTCATTAGTTTTTTAAGTTAAAATCTGTTACCTGCTTTTCAAGTAACAGATGATAAATAACTAAATTAGTGACAGATAACCAATGACCGATGACTGATGACTGATGACGAAATTAAAATTTTTTATCTTATTATTAATGGAAACCGCTGATTTAGGTTGTCGAAATACTTCGCTTTATTCAAAGCATTGCACATTAATAAGGGATAGTCTATGTTAGGGCCTGCGGTGATACAGATATGTTCGCTCGCCGGCGTCTGGCGAATTGCTTCTGATTCTTGTATTTGCGATCGTAGCACGACTGACAAATGCGCTGCCCGTTTCTTAGTACAACACAACTCTCGGAACAATCTTTCCAATCGTCGCAGCAGCCGCAAGGCCAACTTAGCAAATAATTCATAATGTTAGCACTCTCGTAGCGTTAAAAACTTATCGCTCTACTATCCTATCTTAATTTTTTTAAAAGTGTGTGTTCTAGTTAACAGACAGCGGAGAGATTATGTTATATTACTTTGACTTAAATGTATTCAGATAGTAAAAAAATAAGATCGTATAACACCGCTCTGAGGTGAGGGAAAAATATCTCGAAAGATTGTGGAATTACTGCGCGTTTTAGGGTATAAATTCGTGATAATTCAGGCAGCAGATTCGACCCGAGTTGCTGATGAGAACTTTCTAGGATTTGCATGGGGTGAAAAGCTCATATCGACAAGTTCGATCGCACCGCGCCACAAAAAAAGTGCGATCGTCCGCGCCAGTCAACCCTCCTAGCCTCGCGCCAGCAACAGCAGCAGCTTTCCCCGGTTCGTTTCAACCGGGTGGCAGCCTAAAGCTCTCGCCGCCTCCGGAAAGCCCGAAGGCGCACAACTCCTCAAAACTGATCGTGGCAATAGTTTCACCGCCTAAAAGCTCAAAGGCATAGTAACCGCCCGTAGGGTGAGGACGTTCTTAATTGATGAAACCATTGTTTTTCTTGTCGAATGCCGAAAGCATAACAGAGCCGGCTGCTCCGGCTGCCTTCAGCACGAGAGAGCCGAATGCTATAAAATCTCAAACAGCAGCGGAGTGCGGAAATTGCGATCGCCGCGCAAGCAACAACCGAACTCGATCGAGTCCAAACCTTTGATAACCTATAATTTGAATGAGATGCCGCAGGCACTTTAGCCGCTGGCATCCAGCTAATTCGCCATCCTGCTAATTGGGGATTTATTCTTTCTAACAACTAACAACTAACAACTAATAAAGAGGGATTGCTTAATGGCTGCAACAGATTTTAAAGACTATTACGCTATTTTGGGACTCAACAAAACTGCTAGCTCTGATGAAATTAAAAAAACTTTCCGCAAACTAGCCCGGAAATATCACCCGGACATGAACCCCGGGAACAAAGAAGCCGAAGCTCGTTTTAAAGAAGTAAACGAAGCTTACGAAGTGCTCTCAGACCCTGAAAAACGCACAAAATACGACCAATACGGTCAATACTGGAAGCAAGCTGCCACAACTCCAGGCGGATGGCCGGGCGGGGGCGCTACGAATGTAGACTTTGGCGGGGTTGACTTCAGCGAGTACGGCAGTTTTGACGAATTTATCAATGCCTTGCTAGGCCGCGCAGGTAGCAGTGCGGGTAGCGGGCGCAACGGCAAGTGGAATTACAGCAACTACCGCACCAGCAGCGGCGGGCCCACCGGTTTTGGCGGATTTGAAGATTTCGCGGGGTACGAAAACCGCACCGCAGGAAGCTCTCTCGACACCGAGGTCGCCATTTCCCTGACTTTGGGGGAAGCATTTCGGGGTACTTCCAAGCGTGTCGCCACAGGCGAAGTTTCGATTCCTGCGGGAGTGAAAACCGGCAGCAAAATTCGGATAAAAGGCAAAGGTCAAGTTGACCCGTACACTAAGCAGCAGGGAGATTTGTACCTAAAGTTAGAAGTTTTGCCTCACGCTTTCTTCCAGTTTGAGGGAGAGAATTTGGTCTGCGAAGTGCCGATAACTCCCGACGAAGCGGTGTTGGGAGCTTCAATTGAAGTGCCGGCGCCTGAAGGTCCGATCACTGTAAAATTTCCAGCCGGGATGCGATCGGGTCAGTCTTTGCGCTTGCGGGGGAAAGGATGGCCGAAACCGAAGAAAAACGAGCGGACTGATTTGTTGGTAAAAATTGCGATCGTGCCGCCGAAAGAACTCAGCACTGTCGAACGCGAGTCCTACGAGAAAATCCAAGCAAATCGTACTTTTAATCCTCGCAGTAATCTCAATCAGATGGTGCTTTGAAAAAACGTGCATTTCTCGGACGCAAATAATACCATTTCTTCAATATTCCCCAGGGACACAGCATTGTTGTGTCCCTACAGTATGCAAGCGCGATCTCATTGAAAAAAAACCCTGTTAACAAGTCAAATTTTCTTCGCCCGTAATTTGCAGTTTCCAACCTTCTCAAGACTCTTCACTAGCTCTTAGCTGAGTAGGTTGGCTACCTTGTTTGATGTTGATGCTAATTTTTTTAGCTCCTTTGTTCTCCAGGTCTCGGATGTAGCCGGTAGATCTGTCATACCAATTTACTATGAAGTTGCACTTAATATAGCTTCAAGGATATAGTCCCAACCACAGAGGGATAAAACTTCTTC
>NZ_JAUBPO010000095.1:0-30023 GCF_036700785.1 Microcoleus sp. S28C3
TGCGATCGAAAGGATGTTCGTAAGTCTCTGACTTCAATCCTAATAAGACTTTTTTCATCCTAAATAGACCTCCTCTAAGAAATGTGCCTGTTCCTCATCATGCTTAGCCATTCATCTCTCGATTCAGCAATGCCGAAATTTTAGAATTTTTCACCACAGAGGTAGCTTGCTTCTGCGTAGTAGTAAACAGGTAAACACATACGATTACTCGTTTGCCCCATCAAATTTCGGAATGAAGATTGATTCATGCAAGATGTCTATTGTACCCATCATTTTTGGTTTGGCGGGGAACTACAGCTTCCTGTAGTTCCCCGTGTTTTAGTAGCGTTTATCCAGCTTCAGCAAACATGGCAATCAATCGATTTGCTGGTTCAGTCATTGAGACATACAATTCTGGCGGTAAAGACCAGACATTACTTGGCTTATTGGGGTCAAGGTAGAAGTTACAAAAACCTTCAATAAACTTCCCAATTATATCAATTTTATATCCCCAAGATTTCAGCAATGGCAAGGCATCATTTTGAACTGTTTTTAATAAATCATTGCGAGTGCTTGTCAGTCTCAAAGAATGAAAAATGGGAACCGCCATTTCTAAAGCTTCAACAATTCCATTGCTGACTCCCTCGTAAGACCATTCAATATCAAAATCAATCATGCGAACGTTTCCCTGGGAGTCTATAATTTCATTATCGCCCCAGCGATCGCCATAAATAATTCCCTGTCTGTGAGCTACATTAAGTTCCTTCAGAATCTTGAGGATAATTTCTACTTCTCCAGCCTTGACAAATTCATGGAACGTTCTCCCTTCTATATATTCAATCAGCATCCAATCTGTATCGGCATGAATTAACTTAGGAACAGGTAAGCCTACAGCCAGTGCGCTTTTGAGAAAGTCAATTTCTTGAGCAATATTCCTGAGTTTAAATATTCCTCCAGCTTCTAAAAAGCTAGTAGCTTCATACATATACCTCATGTATGCCTCAATTTCTTCTGAAGAACTCTCGCGTCTAGCACGAAAAACGTAGCGATCTTCCTCTGTTGTAATGAATAAGATGTGATTGAACGCCCCTTCCACATTGGATTTTTCTATTTTCGCCGTTTTTCCCCCTGGTAGTTGATCTAAAGCCTGCGCAAGTCCTTTGGCAATATTTTCCGGCAGTACAGTCGTGAAGTTTTCATTCATTGGATTATTCATGATCTTTAATTAATGCTTAGTTATATAATTGTTAGCTAAACTATCAAAAAATTCCGCTATTATTTCATGATAGTGAGAGGCAAAATCAAGATGTTCGATTTCTTCTCGACTAAAGTAAGCTAATTTCTGACCTTCGTGAAGCTTGGTCTTACAGATATCTAAATCTATTCGAGTCCAAAAAATGTGTTCGTCGCATTCTTCCCACACATAAGACTTGAAGAAGTTTACTTCACCTAGCTCTAGTTCCATTTCCTCAAGTAGTTCTCTGCGAATCGCTACTTCCGGAGGCTCATTTTCTTCTATATACCCTCCCAGTAATGCCCAAGTATTCGGAAAAGGGATAGAGGGTTTATTATCCCGAAGTACGAGTAAAACTTGGTGCTGACTGTTGAGAAGAATAATGTCAGCTCCTGGTGGTTCTCTCATTGCAAGCCTGTTATAGCGGACTCTAAGATTGTAGGACAAGGATAGGACGAGACGAAAAATATAATTATTTTTTTATATTTGTCTAGAGCGAAAGAAAAGGTAGAAAGCATCTCGTCTCAAACCCATATAGTTTGTAGACGGTTACTTACACAATGCTCCCATGCCTTCTACCCCAAGCTTTATGTTTTTCTCTAGCGTAGGCGATCCCAAAAAGTATTTGTAAAAGAGGGCTAGCGCTTTCTGGAGCTAGTGCTGGGTTGAGATGTGTTATTAATTTCCGACAGGCACCTGAGAGACAGGCTCGGTCTTGGCATCACTACTAAGCGATTTTGTTAAGTACACTGCCAGCAGAGCCGTTTTGGCAAACAGGAACAACGACACCGACAGCCACAAAATATGATTGTTGTGGAAGTACCAAGCGGCTATAGCTGATGGGGCAAATCCAACGACAGAGGCAATCAAGCTGACGTTGCGAATGATATCCCCTTGGGCTAAACCTAAGAAATATCCTTCCAGCATCGTGGAAGCTGAAGCAAATGCCAGTAACAAGATTAATCCCCAAGCATATGTATCAATGTGTGAAGTAATTTCAGTATGGTTGGTCAACAACCCAAATATGTTTTGGGGAAAGAATACACACGCTGCGGCAAAGCTGAATCCTACTAACAAGCTGCTTGCCACTGAAACTCTCACTAAAGGGATAAACTTCTCGTTTTCCCCCTGACCTTTAAAGTTTCCGGTCAATGTTTCGACGGCATAACCGAGTCCATTAGTAAAGTAGACGCTCATTTGCCCTATCTGCATCAACAAGGTATTCTGAGTAAAAAGAACGGTCCCCATTGTGGCACTGAGATTGCCAAAGATGGTGAAGGTGGCCACTTCAGTTAAAGTTCTAGTAAGTATATCTCTATTGAGGGCAAAAGTAGTTTTGAAAGCTGATAAATCCCTAAGCTGTGGAGCGACGGCTTGAATTTCTTGCCACTGAATTCCTGGGATTGCTAAAACTAGGCCCACCAACAACATTAGATACTGGCTAAATGCTTCGGATATTCCAGCCCCTGTACTGTCCCAGCCCCACTGGATAATTAAAAGGTAGTTCAAGATAACATTGGCAGCGTTACCAACAATCGACAGCACTAAAACCTTATTGTTCTTCTCCCGTCCCACAAGCCAACCAATGAGAACAAAGTTGAGCAAAGCGGCTGGCATCCCCGCAATCCGAGCATCGAAATAGGCAATACCTGAAGCCTTGACCTCGGGTTCAGCATTCAACAAGGCAAACCCCACCTCTCGCACAGGGTAATGCAAAATCAAGAGGGCTAATCCCAAGCCAAGAGCGATTAAGCCATTCCGCAATCCCACTAGCAGCATGGCTTCTCGGTCATCTCGCCCAACTGCTTGAGCTGTCACCCCAGTAGTCCCCATGCGTAAGAATTCGAGACTAAAGTAGATGAGGTTAAACAATATGCTACCCAAGGCGACCCCAGCTAAAGAGTGGATGTCTGTCAGATGACCCAAAAAAGCCACGCTGCATAAACCCGATAGCGGCACCATGATGTTGGATAGAACATTGACGATCGCTAGGCGGTAGAAGCGAGGCAGAAAGTCATACTGGCTTGGGGGCGTAAGGTTCATAACTTAACTAAATGCTTAATATAGCTTTATAATAATAAACGTTTTGGCTGGGTGCTGGAGTAGTAGTTTTTTTAAAGCAAGAGCAGTGGCTAAGTTTTTATTTGTCACGGATTTGGATTACACCTTGGTTGGCGATGATGTCGCCTTGGAAAACTTGAATCGGTGGTTGAGCGAGCAGCGTCGAACCTACGGTACGGTTATTTGTTATGCTACGGGGCGATCGCTCCCCCTCTATCAACAACTGATAGCGGAAAAAGAACTGTTAGAACCCGATATATTAGTGCTGGCCGTTGGTACGGAGATTTATTATCAGGGTAGCTATACCCCAGACACAGACTGGACTGCCAAGCTGTTGGAGGGTTGGAACCGACAGCAGGTGGTTGAGGTAGGAAGGCAATTTCCTACCTTCGTCCTCCAGCCTCCTGTTGAGCAGACTCCCCTCAAAGTCAGCTACTATACGAAGCCAGATGACCTTTACAGCCTGCTGCCTCAGTTAGAGACAATCCTCAAAAGCCAAGGCTTGGCAATCCAAATGGTAGACTGCGCTGCTGGCACATATTTAGACATACTGCCTCACCGGGCTAATAAAGGGTTAGCCGTCCTCTTTCTGCAACAGCGTTTAGGCTTTACTGGCGATCGCACGATTATTTGCGGCGATTCGGGTAACGATCTGTCTATGTTCCAAAGCGTTCCCTCCTGTGGCATTATCGTTGGTAACGCCCAGCCAGAAGTATTAGAGTGGCATAACAATTCCTTACCAGGGAAGCGCTACCTTGCTAAAAGTGACTTTGCTGCGGGGATTTTAGAAGGGCTGGAGTATTTCGGATTCTTGAGCTGCCATCAGGGAGTTACCTATGCAGGTTCATCTGCAGTTTCAGGAAAATCAATGACCAATCCTGCAACGGGCAAGATTTAGCTCATAATCATTTTGAGGTTTATTAATGAAAACTATCGTTTATCAATCCTATTTAGGAGATGAAACACCAAATTGGTTAGAAAACTGTATGCAGACGGTAAAAGATTGGGCAGAGCTGAAAGGATTTCATTACCAAAGAGAAGACGATTTTTTTGAGTTTGTTCCCGATTGGTACAAAGATAAAGCGGCAGGAAAAATTAACCTCGTCGCTGATTTAGCTAGGCTGGAATTAGCTAAAAAGTATCTAGACCAAGGCTACGAACAAACTATTTGGATGGATGCTGATGTGGTAGTCTTCGATCCCGATAACTTAGTAATTGATACAACAGAAGATTATTTAGTATGTCGTGAAGTATGGTTGGATACAGAAGATGATAAAAATTTAGAAGAAGGAACTCTATCTTGTATTAAAAAAGTGACTAACTCGTTAGTTTTTTTTGCTAAAGGTAATAGTTTTTTGGATTTTTATATATATGCGTCTAAATCACTAATTAAAAATAAGATAGGGAGGGTGTCTAGACTGGATGTTAGCACTAAATTTTTAACCAAACTCTATGAAATTATCGAATTACCCCTTTTCTCAAACCTAGGACTTTTTAGTCCTATCCTCATGCATGGAATGGTTGAAGATAAAACATTGATTACACAATTGTATGCAAAATCATTGGAATCGCCTATTTATGCTGCCAACTTATGTCTATCTTTTAGAAATCGCTCTTATAAAGGGATAATGGTGACTGATGAACTCTTTGAAAAAGTGATTGATAAATTGATAGATACTAAGGGAGAGGTTATAAATCAACACTTTTCTCCCTCACTCATTGACTACAAATAATGATTACACGTAACATACTGGAATAATATCAATATGTTTTTCTCCCTCAGTTGGTGGACGGAGAGGACAGGGTTCATTAGGCCAGACAGTCCTATCTTCATAAATGTATATTTGATTAATGTCAGAAAAATCTGTAGAAGAGTAAGTTTTTACTGTAGAGAAAAATTTTAAATAGCGATCGTAATAATCTTCTCCCGGACATCTCACATGATCCCATTCATTGGGATTAGGTTCTGGGTATTCTATCGTCTTTTTCCCCAGAATAGGAACGGGTAAAATAGCAATGCCATTGGGTTTTAAGACTCTTCTAATTTCTGAAAGTGCTTTGTAATCATCTTTAATATGCTCGAGGACATGGCAAGCGCAGACAAAATCAAATTCTGCATCTTCAAAAGGTAAATTAGTCATATCACATTTAACGTCTACACCTTCCATCTGGATATCTGCACTGATATAATCTTGAAATAACCTTTGGAAATTTTTCTTAAAAAATTTTTCGGGTGCAAAATGTAATATTTTTTTTGTAGAAATATCGTAGTCTTTAAATAACTCATTTAAGACTAACTGTTGCAAGCGATGTCTTGTCCAAGACCGACATCTAATACATCTTTCGTGCTTTGCTACCGATCCCGTTGGCATAGATAAATCACGAAATGGCCCATAGTAACCACAGATAGGACATTTAAAATTTTGTTTGCCAAAATTATCTATTCTAAACTTTAATACGTTAAATTCTAGCTCTGTTTTTTGTCTAAGATTTTCCAGGAAAGATACTCCCATCATTTCTCCTCTAAACTCAATTAATTTTGTTACCATTGATTTTAACGCTGGAATTGAGAATATATAACATAATTTTATGAAATTTTAGCAATTAATTTATAAATGTACAAATTACAGTGGAGAGGCATTTACTGACTTGACAATATCAGTCAATTATGCTCTTGTTGACGATAACCGCTACCCAATCCATTTTCCAAAGCGTACCCTGTTGGGGTATTATTGGGATATGTCCAGCCAGAGCTATTATAGTGGCATCATGTCTCCCTATAAGATTTGCGCTATCTGCCCCGATCTCACTTCGCCGCAGAGATTTTAAAAGCGCTGGATTATTTCGGATTTTTGAGCTGCAATCAGGAAGTTATCAATGCAGATTCATACACCAAACTGGGTTAAACACGCCGTTTTCTACCAAATATTTCCCGATCGCTTTGCTAGGACTGTCCCACCACACCAAAAGTGGTTGCTTGATGTACCTTTAGAAAACTGGGATGCTCCTCCTACGTTTCACGGTTATAAGGGGGGAAATCTTTGGGGGGCGATCGAACAACTTGATTATTTACAAGATTTAGGCATTAATGCAATTTACCTTAATCCAATTTTTAGCTCGGCGAGCAATCATCGTTATCATACGCTTGATTATTATCAAGTCGATCCATTATTAGGGGGGGATGAAGCGTTTGCAAGTCTACTTAAAGAAGTTCATCGGCGTAATATTAAACTTGTCTTAGATGGAACTTTTAATCATGCTAGTAGGGGTTTTTATTTTTTCAACGATATCTTGGAAAACGGCTCAAATTCCCCTTGGGTAGATTGGTTCAAGATTAAAGGCTGGCCTATCTCACCCTATGATGAGTCTCGTCCCGCTAATTATGCTTCATGGAACGACCATCGGGCTTTACCAGAGTTCAATACAGATCATCCAGGAGTACGCGAATATATTATGCGTGTAGGTGAACACTGGATTAAGCTTGGTGCAGATGGTTGGCGTTTGGATTCTGCGGATTACATCAAAACTCCAGGCTTTTGGCAAGAGTTTCGCGATCGCGTCAAGGCAATTAATCCTGAAGCATATATTGTTGGAGAAATTCCAATGGACGCGAGTGAGTGGTTAGATGGCACACAATTTGATGGCGTGTCAAGCCTGCCTTTTCTTAACGCTACTACTGCTTTTGTTGTCGGCGATCGCCAAGTCAAAGGTCATTTTAAAGAATATGCTCCACCTCCTCCAATAGATGCTGCTGGATATGGGGATAAAATTAATGAGTTGCTGCAAGTTTATCCTTGGGAAATTCAGTTAACTCAGCTTAACGGGATCAACAATCACGATACAGCAAGGCTGATCGACGTTGCAGGAGGCGATCGCCCAAGTTTATATTTAGCAACGCTGTTACTATTTACTTTTCCTGGCGCGCCTTGCATATACTATGGTGATGAAGTTGGTTTGACTGGTGGTTACGATCCAGATTGTCGTAAAGCTTTTCCTTCACAACAAGAGTGGGAGCGAGATATTCTGGAATATCATCGTCAACTAATTACACTGCGCCATACTCACGCAGAACTGAGGATTGGTGAGTACCAAACGTTGTATGCTGAAGGACAAATTTACGTTTTTGCACGGATATTGGCAGAAGAAGTGTTGGTAATTGCAGTTAATGCTGGAAATGAAACAGCAGAAGTCAGTATTCAGCCATCGTGGCACAGCCTTGCGGAGGCTTCCGCATCATCGGAGCCTAACCAAGTATTATTCACCTATGGCTCTAATGAGGTAAATTGGAGTGGTGAAGCAGCACAAAGAAGTCTCAACTTCACACTTGCACCGCGCTGTGGATTAATTTTGGGTTAATTTCATTTATGGACTCTAATCACTCACTGCTGTTGGCGACTGACTTAGATGGAACGTTTCTTGGTGGCTCTAATCAACAACGATCTGAATTTTATCAATATATTCAAGACCAGCGCGATCGCATTCTTTTGGTGTATGTGACCGGCAGAGAACTTGACCGTATTAGTGAACTATACAACGATCCAAACATTCCCCAACCCGACTACATCATTGCTGATGTCGGAACTACAATCGTACATGGTGAAACCTTCGAGCCTATTTCTGTTTTGCAAGACTGGGTGGCGCAAACTTGGGGAAATGCTAACGAACAAGTCAAGGAACTATTAGAAAATGAACCAGGAATAGAATTACAATCTGTTAATCCGGACTATCGGGTATCCTACTACTACGAACCAGAATCTTTTCAACCCAGCACCATCCAAAAAGTAATCGACGCTGGATTTGATACCATCCTGTCCTATGACATGAGACTAAATTACCATTATTTTGATGTCATGCCAAAAGGCATTTCCAAAGGCCCAACCCTCCTCAAATTTTTGGCAGAAATGAATTTTAATCCTGATGACACAATTACTTGTGGCGATACGCTCAACGATTTATCATTATTTGAAACAGGATTAAAGGGAATTGCTGTAAGTAATTCTGAGCCAAAATTAGTAGAGAAAGTTCAAGCAATGGAGAACGTATACTACAGTCCCTATCCAGGTGTAATGGGTATTTGGGATGGTCTTAAGAAGTATGGCAAGGATTAAGATTTAGTTCTATCTTCTCGTAAGTAGCATGATTATAATTAATTGTGGTATGCCAAAGTCAGGCACAACTTTCATAATGAGATATCAGCTAGATCTGATAAACCATGCAATGCCTCAGAATGGAGTAGAGGAAGTTCAGAAGCAGTTTCCTGGAGGAAAATTTTTTCCTTCTATTGATTGTGAAAAAGTAGAGATGTTGCGTCGGATTTCTGCTGAAAATGGTGATTGTTTAATAAAGACACACTCAGCACCCTCATTCTCGATTAAAGAACTGGTTGATAAAGGTGAGGTAAAAGCAGCTTTTTGTTTTCGAGACCCAAGAGATACAATGCTTTCAGCAATCGATCACGGAGAAAGAACTCGTAAAGGACTCGATTCAACAGGTGCGTTCGCAGATATTTACACGCTGAAGGACGCTATACCGTTAGCTGAATATAGCATCAAGGTTTACTATAAATGGCGAGAGTACGGTCAAGCTATATTTATCCAGTACGAAGAATTGATGTCAAATAAGCTAGGCTATTTGAGGGATATAGCAGCTTACTTCGGTTATAAATGCGAAGAAGACGTGCTATTGGCTATCTTTCAAAAACACGAGAAAATTAAAGAACAAGCGCGGAACTTTAATAAAGGCGTTATTAATCGCTGGAAAAGCGAAATGAGTCAGGAAGATCTGATGTTTTGCAATGAGATTTTTAAAGCCGATCTGTTAGCGATGGGTTACAAATTGCTCTAAGTCAATAATCTCAAATATAAAATTTAAAACTGTCTCATAAATTCAATCTGTTTTCAGTTTTTTTCTAAAAAAAAGTAATCTATAAAGTGGTAAAATGCTTAATAATTCAATAGTGATAAATATTAAAAACACTTTAAATAAAGGTCTAGAAAAAATAGGCGCAGTTGAAGAGTGTTCTCTACTAAATTATCCTGATTATCTCAATGTTGGCGATCACCTTATTTGGTTAGGCGAGATATATTACTTAACTACTGTTTTGAAAACAAAAATTAAATATGTTGCTTCAGGTATTGCAGATTTTTCTGAAGAAGTGATGGAGAAACAGGCTGGTAAAGCTCCGATAATTCTTCAGGGTGGAGGCAATTTGGGGGATCTCTGGAGGGAGCATCAAGAATTTCGAGAATACATTATTTCTAAATATCGCGATCGGCAAATAATTATTATGCCGCAAAGTATTTATTTTGAAAATACAAGTAACTTAAAAAAAGCTGCTGATATCTTTAATTCTCACCCTAACTTAACTGTATTTGTTCGGGAGAATTCTAGTGAAAAAATTGCTATTAAATATTTTCATAACTGTCAAATAATTAAAACACCGGATATAGCTTTTCAACTGTTAAATATGTCATGTTTTGCATCCAACAAAACTTGTGAAAAATCTTCTATTTTGTATCATTGTAGAACAGATAAAGAATTGAAAGAAGATTTTTATACTGATTTTATATTTCAACTACCTAATTTAGTTATAGAAGACTGGATTTCGAGTGAATGGAAAATCTGGCGTTCGTGCAAATCAATTTTGGAGACTTCTCAAGCCGATCCTCAGCATTTCCCAGCAATATTTGATAGCCTTTACGATCCCGATGTACATCGCATTTCCTGGATTATAATGCACAAGGCAATAGAGCAATTTAGGCAACACCGTCTGATTATTACAAACCGCTTGCACGGTCATATTCTCTGCATTCTTTTACGTATTCCTCACATTTTTTTAGCAAATTCCTATCATAAAAACGAGTCATTTTATGAAACCTGGACGTATCAAGTTTCTTTTTGTAGATTTGTAAAAGATTCTGCACAAATCAAAATGGCTGTACAGGAGTTGCTGGAAATGTCCTCGAATAAGGTTTGATCAATTATTCCGCCCCAACCAGGCTTATGTGTCCCTGATTGCGTGCGATGAATTCCTCTAAATTTGTTACCCATGAATCAGAGATGGAATTGGCTTTGGCATCTGCCAAAAGAAGAGCATAATCAATCAATAGAGTTTTTTTCAAAACCTGTAAAATCTCTTCATCAGCAATATCTTGGTCAAAACATGGGGGTAAGCCGAGTCCAACGGCGCGGAAATTCAGAATAGTCTGAATACATTTCTCGCAGTGTCCGCAGTTTCTGTCTTTTCGATCCCCTTCCCAACACACTCTGAGATTTTGTAAAGCTTCTTGCCACTGGGCAATCTGCTTCACTTTTTCGGCACGGGTAAATGCTGCACCATCATGAACGATTGCAAAAGTACGGCTCGACAGTAACGGATCGGTGAGTGGATTTGAGCCCCAGGGTAGAACGAGAGCATGATAAGGAAGAGAACTGGGGATTAAGCCTTCCGAGTAGCCACCCTGTAACAGCATCAAGCAAGACGCAACTGCAACTCCGTGAGAGTCCTCCCAATCTTGCTCGAATTCGCGGAAGTTAGTTACCATCGGAATTAGTTCTAAACCCAAGCTGGCGAGTGTCAACCTAGACTTTTGCGCCGCACGGTTAAAGATTTGCGGCTCTGAAAGGGGAATATCCAGCCCGTGAACCATCAATCCTGCTTGTAAAGGGCGCTGTACCCTGCTATGCCCTTCTTGGCTGTGGCGAAACGCTGTTAAACAACTATCCACCCCACCAGAGAAAGCAGAAATTACTCTATGTACCCTATTAGCTACTGGCTGTTCTCGCTCAACTTCTGGGGTGATTTCAACTTGCTTGTAAAGCTCCGATCGCCAGCACGCCCAAGCTGCTTGGAACTCTGCTAAATTCTGCAATAAAGAGGGAGAAACTTCGCCGTGAACCACCATATCAGTGCCGTGCTTCATGGCGATGAAAATGGTGGCAACAACAAATGGGTCGCAGCTTTGTGTCAGTAGAGAACCGTGTTCCGCTTGCACTCGATACCACAAACGATTTTGTGCTTGGTTGGCAGTCTCTATTGTGGCGCTAACAGTGGTTAAGCCATTTACTTCAACTGCCTGTTCTTGCCAAAGATGGGTAGTCATGCGTTACACTTGTTTTCTGGTAATTTTTTAAGGTTTAGCGATCGTTTAGCCTGCCTTGACAAAACTTTTAATGCAACTGCTTGTTGGAATAGTCTCTCAACCAGCGTTTAACAAACGGCTCCCACATTGGTGCGGCTAAACTGGGTTTAAGCAGTCCGTAAATCCAGAATAAGCGATAGATTGGTGCACGTAAAATCCACTCGTAACTTTTGCCATTTTGGAGGATGAAGCGAATGTCCGCTAATACTGACCTGCGCCATTTACGTAGTGCTTGGTGCAAGCTCATTTTTTCCCCGTAGATCGACTGAAATGCCAGCGCTTCTCTATAAAATCGCTGATATACCTTCAGAAGACGTTCGTTGTGTGAGTGATATACGGCTGCTTGAGGCTCATAGATGATTTTGTAGCCCAGCCTTAGCATCGCCCGTGACCACTCCCAATCCTCACTACCAGTTAGCGTTTCATCAAAACAGTGTTTTTCCCAGCACTGACGACGAATAGCAGAATTAGCATTGGAAAAAAAGTGTTCGCCAGGACTATCCGGGTTTGTCTGAGTTCGTAGCTGGTCTCCATAAAACGCTAGGTCTCGCTGAACAGGCGGCCAAGCATCAGGTTGAGGAACCTGTTTGCCATAAACTCCCGCTACTTCAGGGTCATCAAAGTGCTTAACCAGGTTTTGCAACCAGTAGCGATCGCAGGGAAAAGCATGAGCGCTCAACGCTATAACGATTTCTGCCTCAGTAGCTTTCAAGCCAATGTTCAAAGAACGACCAAATGTAAATTCTTCAGGCTGAATTTGAATTAGCTTAACCTCACTCCACTGTTTGACAACATTAACTGTTTCATCAGTCGAGCCAGAATCTACCACAACAATATCGTCGATCTTGAAAGATTGACTTGTCACCAATCTCAAAGTTTTTGCTATGTCTTGAGCTTCGTTTTTTGTGCGTATTAATATGCTAGTTTTAATACTCATGGGATGTATCTTCGGATAGCATGAGTACCCGCTCAATCACTTCCAATACTTCTTTCATACTCCGTTCTTCCCTAAACATTTCTTCCGCTCGCTGTTTGCAATGCTGACCAAGGTCGTGACGCAACTGTGGACTCATAACCCAGTCTTGAATCGTCGTTACCAATTCTCTCACTGTGGCTTGCGAATCAATGTTGGGGTCAGGAAGTAATTTTCCAGTATTACCCAAGACTTCTGGAATACCCCCGACTGCTGTGGCAATGACTGGCAATCCTTTTGCCATAGCCTCAGCAATGGACATTCCAAATGCCTCCGATACTGAAGGCAATATAAAGATGTCAGAAGTATCTAGCCACTCTGAAACATTGGTAACTTGTCCTAAAAATTTAATTTTATCAGTTATTTCCAGTTGCTCAACTGCTTGTTGGAGTTCCTTTTCAAGTTGTGGCTCAAAAATCCCACCTCCTGCCCACACAAAGTAAAGTTGAGACCATACTGGGCCGATCATCAACTGCTTAATTGCTTCTAACTGATACTGGTAGCCTTTTCGCAATTCTATGCGAGCCGCTGTGAAGCAAACTACAGCATCTGTTGGTATGTTAAGCGATTGGCGCAGGCGATCGCGCACGCCAAAATCGCAAGGAGTAAAATATTCTACAGGTCGTCCATAATAAATAACCTTTCCTTTATTCTTGGGAAGCTTGAATAATCTGTGTAATACACCTAAATCATCATAGGAAACAGCAATAACTGACTTGGCTTGAATGTAGTGATGTGATAGCTCATCTAGATATTCAACAAACCGAAGGGCCATATCTGGTAGAACCAGATTCTCGATTACAATGTAGGGTATTCCCAGTGGAATAGCGATTTGTTTAACGGCAAAGCTGGCGAACGGATGGGTGTTACTACAAATAATTAAACTTGGTTTTGGGGAGCTATTTATTAAAGTCGGTTGCCAACTTTCAACATCAAAGCCTCGTGAATTGTTTTTGTTCTTAGCTTCTACCCATAGGTGCTGAATACCCAACTGCTTTTGGAAGCTAATTACTCTATCATCATAGGCTGGGGGTTGTACACAGGTAATTTGATATCCCAATCTTGCTAATGTAGACATAATTAAGTGATTGTTTTGTGCAACGCCGCCAACCCCTGAATCAAGTGTATACAAAAAAATATGTTTACTCATATTAGTGATAGTTGTAAAATAGAAATCTGTACTCCACAAGTTTTTTGTCTATGGTTCATATATCGCTTCGACGAACACTCATTAATTGAGTTTTGTCACTCACTGTTTAAATATTGATTGACTAATTCTCCTTTTGTTTCTAAAAGCTTTTCAATCACAGTTTCGTAGACTTGATCGTTCATATCTATTCCTTGATAGCTAGTATTTCTAAATGAGGCACACAAATTTGCTGCGTAAATAGGAAATCCCAAGAGTCTGACATACTCTTGAGTAAAATACCTTTTTTCTTGAGCAAGAGCATACATATTTAAAGGACTAAAAAGCCCTATATTATTGAAAAGGGGCAAAGGAAAAATTTGATGCAGATTAGTTAGAAATCTAGTACCAACTTCAATCGAAGAAAGTTTACCTTGATTATTCCTAACAATTTCTTTGCAAACATAAATGTAAAAATCTAAAAAGCTATTATTTTGAGTAAATATAGTCAAAGCATTATGAATTTTACTACTAGAAACAATTCTACTTTCCTCTACTGTACTTCCTGCTTCTAGCTCTATCCAAGCTTCGCGACAAAATAAATATTCTTCTTTCGTATTAATATCTAAATTTTCTGGTTGAAAGATCAGAATGTCAGCATCTATCCAAACAGTTCGCTCATATCCTTTTAGAAGAAACTCTTTCGCCAATTTTAGTCTAGCTAAATCACTAATTGGCTGTATTTTTCCCTGCGCCTTTTCTTTATACCAATCCGGAACATAATCAAACAGTTTATCATCGATCATTTCATAATCGAATCCCTTCAGTGTTGCCCACTTTTTAACTGTTTGCATACAGGTATTAATCCAACTAGGTACATTGTGGGTACGATAAGACTGATAAACTATAGTTTTCATTTTAAACAATAAAATAGGTCATTAAAGGATTATTCAACTTCGGCAAATATGGCAATTAAGCGATTTGCTGCTTTAGCTATAGGAGCGTACAAATCTGATGGTATAGTCCAGGTATCACTTGGTTTGTTGGGGTCAAGGTAGTAATTAGAGAAACCTGCAATAAACTGCCTCATTCTGCTGATTCGATAGCCCTCTGCTTTCAGCATTGGCATGGCATCAGTTTGGATAATTTTTAATAATTCATCATGCCTACGGGTTTGTCTCAAACAACTAAAAATAGTAAATGCCATTTCTAAATCTTCAAGAACTCTGTTGTCATCTTTCTCTTGTGACCATTCAATCTCAAAATCAATCAGCCGCACATTTCCTTGGGGATCTATAATTTCATTTTTCCCCCAGCGATCGCCATAAATGATTCCCTGTCTGTGAGCCAAGTTAAGTTCTCGCAGAACCTTGAGCAGAATTTCTACTTCTCCTGCCTCCAGTAATTCATGGAATAATTTTCCTTCAATATATTCAATCAGCATCCAATCTGTATCTGCTTTAATTAACTTAGGAACAGGCAACCCAACAGTTAGGGCGCGGCTGATAAAGTCAATTTCTTCAGCAATCGTTCTAAGTTTAAATTTTCCTCCTATTTCTAAAAACCCTGTATTCTCATACATCCGCTTCAAGTATGCGTTAATTCCTTCTAAGGAATTGCCGCGTCTAGCGCGAAAAACGTATCGTTCCTCAGCTATTGTAATTAATAAAACATAGTTTAATGCCGCTTCCCATTGAGTAGGCTCTTCTATTTTTGCTGTTTTTCCTTTCGGCAGTTGAGCTAAAGCACGCTCAAGTTTGTGAGCAATATTTTCCGGCCGTACCACTTTTAAGTTTTCATTCAGTGGGTCGTTCATCACCTTAACCTATCCTTAATTAGAGGAGAAGCGAACATCTACAGAAAAGAAGCGTCTTCATCCTGAATATAATGCTTCAGCTCAGAGCCTTGGTTTGATATCATAACTATGTTTTTGACTGAGTACAGCGTCCATTTTTTGATTATCATAGGAACACCCTAAAAAGTCAAGCATATTTTTAAAATTATTACTTTTACTAATAACATCTTCGTATTGAATATGAAACGTGTTTTTATACTTAGTTAAATAACTATAAAATCGCTCCTCAGTTGTTAATATTATTTCTTTACTTGTGTTATAATCTCGTTCTCGCCACCACCCACTTTGAAGAACATCCTCGATATTTCTGGTGTTAAAAAGAAACGCAACATTGGGAAAAATATTGGTTAAAAAGCTAAGATATTCTTCAAAATCATTCAAAATTTCTGGATAAGTATATCTTTCTTTAAAGCCGTAACACTGGATTTGCGGGGAATGGCTCTTGTCAGCAATAATTAATTCTTTAACTAATGATTGGCATCGAGTGAGGAATAATTTCTCATTTAATAAAGGCGCTCCATACCAAGGATGGTTGACAACCGTAGCTGGATAGTCAGCCGGAACATTAGCTGCTTTTTCTTTGGCTTTTAAGATTGCTTGATAAGTGTTAAATAGAGGAAAGCAGAAATTATTATTTTCTCCTCTAATCAGGCAACCTTCTAGGCTATTGAGAACTCCTTGTAATAACGTAGAACCAGTTCGACCGTAGGTAATTATTAAAATTGATTGATAATTCATAGCTGTTTGCTGACTGCTGATGTGAATAGGATATAAATGATTTTTGAATCAAACTTTCTGCCTAATTGATAGTATTATTAACTTTCTTCTTTGTCAAGCATACGCTTAAGAAAGTCATTTAATTCACGGCAATCAACAATCATATCATCATCTTGTGGTTGGCAAAGAATAAAACCATGTTTAAATCCTAGACCTTTAGCCAGAGTATAAAAAAAGTAGCTTGGTTTTTGACCAAACAACTCAATAATAATTGGGTTGTTTGAAAAAATCATATTAGCAAAACCAGCTCCATGAGGAGCAATAATAATTTTTGCCTGGGAAAATATTTTTACCTGAGTTGGAAAATCTAAATCTTCCAAAACATAGGAAATAAAGCCCATTTCAGCTAAATTTTTATTTAATTCTTCTTCATTAATTACCCGACGGCAAAGAGCTTTTCTTCGGGAGATGATAATTTTTGGAGACAACGGAATATCGCTAGTTTTATTAAAGTCAAGATTACTAAGTATTCGTTCCCCCAGCCAACGACAAGCTTTAATTGATTGACGACGTTGCTCGCGTCGATTGGATGGAATAACCAATCGGTTGACTTGAGCTTTATAGCCTTGCCACTCAATGCAATCCTCTCGGCTATACCCCATTAGTTCCAATGACTGAATTTTCCACAAAGGAGCATTTTTTTCAATAATTAATTTAGGTCGTTCACCAGTTTTTTCATAGTAGTGTTCAAGTGCTTCAATTCGTGTCAAACATTCTACAATCCAATGGGCATATAAATCGCTCCAACAATTAATTAATGAGCAAGCAAAATTAATTTTTTTTATATCTGAGGCGGGTTGTAGGTAATGTAGAGATAATCCTTGATTTATAGTAGCTGTAATACTTTTTTCAAGACAATCTTCTCTCGCTAATGCTGTCTCTAAAACAATTTTTATATCTTTTGTAACGCCAACAGCATGAGGACCAATTAAATATACATTTTGAATTTCTGCCACAAAAGGAATACTAAAACTAAACTCTCCTTCTTTTTCTTTGATAATTTCGGGAATCTCATAGGAAGAGATTGACTGGTCATAATAAATTGATTCTTTGTACTTAAGCGAAAACAAACTATTTTCCTTACGGGTATCAGCTTGAAAAATCAAGGTTTTTCTATCAATTAGATTTTGCTGAATATATTTCCTTAATAGAAACTGTAGCCACTTTAGTTTTTGCCATGTTTGTATCTGTTTAATCAACCCGAACATCAAATTATATTTTTCCTTAGTTTTTGCCAATGCCTAAGATATTAGCCTATTTCTAATATCTGTGTGATTAAAATATTTATATATTATCAAAAACGTAACCTAATTTAACATAACTATTTTAATGTCAAAAATATATAACTTTTATAAAAATTTGTTACGCTACTTTGTAAAGTAACGTTAAAGACAAGGAGTTGAGGAGACATCGAGGTACTAGAATACTCTGGGTAAGTGCTAGCGCTAATTTTTTAGAACGCATTTCACTTAAGAAAAACTCGATAAGCTCTAAGGAACGAGAACCAATGCCTGTAACAACCTTACGCTTTCCCATTAAACTAGATACTTACAAACCGTTAAAATTAGACCCGACTAATTCAACTTTGACGAATGAGCAAAGAGAAACGCTGAAAGCTAATATTCAACTTTGTCGAGACACTATTGTTTTTTTTACTGCCATAGCAGCAGCAAAAGGCGTAGGCGGTCATACAGGAGGGGCTTATGATACAGTTCCCGAAGTTATGATTCTAGATGCTTTCTTTCGGGGAGTACCAGATAAGTTTGTACCGATTTTCTTCGATGAAGCCGGACACCGAGTTGCCACACAATATCTCATGGCGACTCTACTCGGCGATCTTGATGCTGAAAATCTGCTGCACTATCGAGAACCCTATTCCAAACTTCTTGCTCATCCGGAACGGGGACGCACTCCTGGGGTGAAATTTAGTGCTGGGAGATTGGGACATATGTGGCCTTATGTGAATGGAGTTGCGATCGCCAATCCGAATCGGGTAGTCTTTTGTCTGGGATCAGATGGGTCACAGCAAGAAGGAAATAATGCCGAAGCAGCACGTTTAGCTGTAGCCAAAAATCTCAATGTCAAGTTAATTATTGACGATAACAATTCTACCTGTAGTGGATACCCTTCAGATTATTTACCAGGTTTTAATGTCAGTCAAACCTTAGCTGGACATGGGCTAAATGTACTAACAGGAGAAGGCGAAAACCTAGATGATTTGTATCGTCGTTTGTGTGAAGCAGCTACCACAGACGGTCCCGTAGCGGTTGTGAATAAACGCCAAATGTGTCCTGGTATTAGCGGGGTAGAGGGTACGCCCCTTGGTCATGATGCTCTTGCGTTGGATTTGGCGATCGCTTATCTGGAAACTCGCGGACACACTCAAGCCGTTAATTATCTCAAAGGAATTGTTCCACTCAAACCAACCTACACCTTTACAGGTTCTAGCAGTAAAACTCGCCATATCTTCGATGCCACCGTCGTTTCAATTCTCGGTTCCATGACTCCCGCAGAACGCCAAGAAAATGTGATGTGCATCGACAGTGATTTGGGAGAGTCCTGTGGGATTAACAAAATTAGTCAAGCCTATCCAGAGATTTTCTATCGCGGTGGCATCATGGAGCGAGGAAATTTCGCAGCCGCCGCAGGATTTGGCATGGAGGAAGGAAAACAGGGGATTTTCAGCACCTATAGCGCCTTTTTAGAAATGTGCATTTCAGAAATCACAATGGCGCGGCTGAATAAATCCAACGTTCTGTGCCAATTTTCCCATAGTGGTATAGATGAAATAGCAGATAATAGCTGCCATTTTGGTTTGAATAATATGTTTGCAGATAACGGGCTAGATGATGGCTACGAAACCCGTCTTTATTATCCAGTAGATGGCGGTCAAATGAAAGCCTGTGTGGAGACTGTGTTTCATCAACCTGGTTTACGGTTTATCTTTTCCAGTCGTTCCCCAGTCCCCGATATCCTGGATGCTGATGGCAAACCTTTGTATGGAGACGGCTATACCTTTGTTCCCGGAAAAGATGACGTTGTACGTGAGGGTACAGCAGGGTACATTGTCAGCTTTGGTGAAGTAATTTACCGCGCTCTTGAGGTGGTGGAAAATCTCAAGCAAGCAGGAATTGATGTAGGGCTAATCAACAAGCCAACGCTGAATCTGGTTGATGAAGACATCATGGCAAAGATTGGCTCCACACCCTTTGTCTTGGTGGTTGAATCGTTAAATCGTCGCACAGGGCTGGGAATTCGATTTGGGTCCTGGTTACTAGAGCGGGGTTTTTCTCCCAAATATGCCTATATGGGTACTCATCAAGAAGGTTCGAGTGGAGTATGGGAGCAATTACCTCATCAAGGTATTGATGCTATTGGGATTATGAACAAAGTCAAGGACTTAGCGAGGTGATCAAAGTAGCTTTTCTCGATCGCGATGGTGTTATCAATGTTGATTATGGGTATGTTGCGATTCGTGAGCAGTTTGAGTTTATCGAGGGCGTGTTTACAGTCTGTCGTCTACTGCATAATTTGGGTTACGAGCTGATTGTAATTACTAATCAGTCGGGTATTGCCCGCGGTTATTATTCCGAACAGGACTTTTTAGACCTGAGTGAATGGATGTGCGAGCAGTTTACCAGACAAGGCGTGCCATTGCTGGATGTCTTTTATTGCCCACATCACCCCCAAGCTGCTATACCTAATTATTGCAGGAACTGCAGGTGTCGTAAACCGTCCCCAGGAATGATTGAACAGGCTTGCCGGAAATATCCAATAGATCTTAAAAGGTCAATGATGATTGGTGATAAAATATCGGATATGCAAGCTGCCAAATCGGCAGGGGTCGGTAGATTTTATTTGCTGAGTAAAGAAGTTGTTGCTCAAGAAGAGATAGAGGTTTCGGCTCGGCTGGACAACTTAGCCCAACTAAAGTATTTTGTTTAAAAATATTGGAGGTAAATCTGTTTATTAATTATTGAGAAACTCCCCGGAACTTTCTTCTTAAAGACATGAAAAGAATTACTTTTTAAGTGGCAATCTAAACGGAGAGGCTTATAAATAGATGAACATAGTTGGGAGCAGTCTTAAACATTTGCTGATTATCAAAATAATATATCCTATATTATTAAATTTTATCGATGCTCATCTTCTCACAACAACTGAAGCAATGGAGCAAGATAAAAGGGAAAATAATCTTCCTAATTTTGAAGATGAATATCAACAAATAGCTGCTATCAAGTCGATCTATTTATTTTTGTTTAATTATATCAATAAACATTTAATTACAAGGTCAGAATTGATAGAATCATCCGAAAATAACCATAACTTATATCGGTTAAAGTATGATGAAACTGTTGAAATTCAACAACCTATCAGTTGTCAACCAATACCCAGTGTATTAAAAGAAAAAGAAGGAATTTTTAAATTTACCGTTCCTTTTGCTACTGAAGTTAAAAATGTTGAACTGTTTGGAATTGATGCTATTGGGTTTTCTGAAGATAAAAAGATTATATTAGAAACAGCTTTAGACAGAGTAGACTGTTTAGAACACAGTGTCATTTCAACACTTAAGCAAGGTTTTAATTTCCAATATATTAGACCGATCTCTGATTCCGAACATATTGATTTAGCTTGTTCATTAGTTAATTATTGGAGTCGCTTGTACGCTCATTGGATTTCTGAGGGATTAACTCGGCTAGAAGCCCTGGAATATTATTCTAAAAAGACAGGCAAAAAACCATTATTAATAATTGATAAAAACCCTCCACATTGGAAAATTAAATCTTTAGAATTGATGGGTTATCGGGTAGAAGATTGTATTCAATGGAATGGATATAGAGCTAAGATTAACGAATTAGTTATTTGCTCTAAGCGGCGGGAAGAAGGCCGAGTTTCAATCAAAGCTTGTTCTTGGGTAAAAGAACGTATTCTTGGTAATATAGATAGTTATGCGAGTTCAAAAATTCCTTTGAGTCCAAACGTTTTTCTTTCTCGCCGTCAAACAAATGCTCGACGCATTCTCAATGAAGAAGAAGTGATAGAAACTTTAGCTAAAATGGATTTTGTTACTTATGTTCTTGAAGATATAGATTGGCAAGAGCAGGTAAAAATTTTTGCTCAAACCAAAATTATTGTTGCTCCTCATGGAGCCGGATTAACAAATATGATTTTCTCTCATAGAGCCACTATTATTGAAATATTTGGTCAAAAAATTAGTCATTTTTTCTATACCATAGCTCAAGGCTTAGGATTTAATTACGGATGTCTCTTTTGTGAAGCAAATAACGAGAATATTATTGTTGACTGCGAAGAATTAACTAAACTCATTTATAAAATGTCAAACAAAAAGTTATAGTTATAGAGCTATCCTATTTGATAACAGAAAAAACCAACCGATACACGCGATCCACAACAGTATAATACAAAAATACATTTAGAAGATATAAATTGAATTGGTGAGACAAAAGTGTGTTATACTAATAAACGTTCTAAAAGATTAGAATATCAAGCTTTGAATGAACAGTCAAGTGAATTCTCCTAAACGTTGCTTAGTGACTGGTGCTGCTGGGTTTATTGGCAGTCACTTGTGCGATCGCCTCCTAAAATCCGGTCATAGTGTTGTTGGTTTGGATAATCTGGTTACAGGGCGAACTGCTAATCTAAAAGTAGCTCAAACCTCTAAAAAGTTTACTTTTATGGAGCAGGATATAGCCACTATTTCCGCTCCCACCCTAGCAGACATTGATTGGGTATTTCATTTAGCAGGATTAGCTGATTTAGTTCCCTCAATCCAAAATCCTGGAGACTACTATCATTCTAATTTACATAGTACCTTCGCTCTTTTGGAGGCTTGCCGTACTGCTCAAATCGAGAGGTTTATTTACACAGCTTCCTCTACCTGCTACGGCATTCCTGACCAATATCCAACACCAGAAACATATCCCTGCCATCCCAAACACCCCTACGGATTGACTAAATATATGGGGGAACAACTCGTCATGCATTGGGCGCAAGTTTATAAACTTCCAGCCCTTTCATTACGACTATTTAACGTTTATGGGCCGCGATCGCGCACGACTGGCGCGTATGGTGCAGTATTTGGCGTATTTTTGGCTCAGAAACTAGCCGGAACACCTTTCACTGTCGTGGGCGATGGGAGTCAAACTAGAGACTTTACCTTTGTCAGCGATGTAGTAGAAGCGTTTGTCAAAGCTGCTCAATCTGATAATATTATAGGCGAAATTATCAACATTGGTTCCGGTCAATCAGAAAGCGTTTTGAGACTCGTTCAATTATTAGAAGGCCCGATCGTCCATATCCCCAAACGTCCAGGAGAACCCGATTGTACTTGGGCAGATATTACCAAGGCTACGACTCTTTTAGGATGGCAACCTCAAGTAACCTTGAGTCAAGGGGTAGCTGAGATGTTAGCAAATATTGAACTCTGGCGAGATGCTCCAGTCTGGACACCGGGAGCGATTCAGCAAGAGACAAAATCCTGGTTTGAGCATCTAGGTTAAAGAATTAACATGACAAACGCATCCATAAGACTTTACCAACAAGCGATTCAGGTACTAACCACTGGTAAATCGCTCTGTCAAATTACACCCCAAGTGCAAGCGATCGTCACAGAATCGGGAATTCAAGCAGGGCTTTGTACTCTTTTCCTGCGTCATACTTCAGCCAGTTTACTGATTCAGGAAAATGATGCGCGACCGGATGTAGAAGCATTTTTTGCCAAATTAGTTCCAGAAACAGGTCAATATCTCTTAGCAGGAGAGGGTTTAGACGATATGCCTGCCCATATTCGAGCCGCCCTCACCAACACTTCCGAACAAATTCCCGTTGGTGAAGGTCTTTTGCTGGTGGGTCGCTTGCAAGACATCTATATTTGGGAACATCGCCAGTCTGGTCATTCTCGTGAAGTGATTATTAACATTTTGGGATATTAAATAAAGTGCAAAAACAATTAGGGATTAATCAAATTCCCTTCGTCAATCTCAAAAGTCAACACGCTTCCCTGAAGTCTGAGTTGCTGGCAGAAATTAGCGAAGTCATCGATGAAGGGAACTTTATTTTAGGCGAGCAAGTTGCTGAGTTTGAGCGTCAGTTTGCTCAATTGTGCGGTGTTCGTTATGCCATTGGCGTAAATTCTGGGACAGATGCTTTAATTTTCGCACTCAAAGCAATTGGTATTCGTTCCGGTGATGAAGTTATTACTGTTCCTAATTCTTTTGTGGCTTCAGCTAGCTGTATTCGCGTGCTTGGAGCTAGACCTGTATTTGTTGATGTGGGCGATGATTACAATATTGATCCCAGCCAAATTTCATCTGCCATTACCCCTAAGACCAAGGCAATTCTCCCAGTCCATCTTACAGGGCGACCTTGCGATATGGAGCCAATTTTAACCCTTGCTCAAGAAAAAGGAATAGCCGTAGTAGAGGATGCGGCTCAAGCTGTACTGGCTGAGTATCAAGGTCAGCCAGTGGGTTCTTTTGGAACAGTGGGCTGTTTTAGCTTACATCCACTCAAAAACTTAAATGCTTGTGGAGATGGGGGAGTGTTAGTTACAGATAATTCAGAACTGCACGACAAGCTGAAAATTATGCGTAATATTGGCTTGCGTAGTCGCGATGACTGTGTTTTATGGTCTCACAATTCCCGTTTAGATACTTTACAAGCAGCAATTCTTTTAGTCAAATTGCGCTACCTCCAGGAATGGACACAGCGACGTCGGGAAAATGCTCGCTATTACCAAACTCAACTTGCTGGCATTCCTCAGATCCAAATGCCGTCAGAACGTGAGCGGGAAAAATGCGTGTACCACACCTTCGTCATCCAAGCTAAACGGCGCGATGAATTGCGCCAATTTTTGAGCGATCGCGGTATTGGCACGGCAATTCACTATCCCGTACCAATTCATTTGTCTACAGCAGGCAAAGAATTAGGCTATGCAGAAGGCAGTTTTCCTGTTGCAGAGATGCAGTCTCATCAAATTTTGAGTTTACCTATTTATCCAGAATTAACAGTTGCTCAACTTGATGAAGTCTGTCAAAGCATTAAATTGTTCTATCAATATGTGTAATGTGTAGGTTTGAAAAACTTATCGCAAATAATGATATAATCCAATTTGGCATTCCTAACGTTTAAAACAGTCGTATCAAGAGGTTTAAATATGCCGAATAACATCAATTCATCAAACATTGCCTGTGCAGCTTGGGGCTGGAGAGAAGTAGAAATACCGGAATATTTTCACTGGGTAGCCAACCAAGGTATTCGCTCAGTAGAAGTCAATGCTCATCCACAAGCACCCAAACACCTTTTAGATAGTGGTAACGACGAATCAGTCGCCAAGATTGCTACTTGGGCAGAGGAAGCCGGAGTAGATATCATCTGTATAGCCGCACGAAATGATTTCACTATTCCCGACGAAATAGCTCTCGAAAAAGAGATTCAAAGAGTACAGCGTTTTATTGACACAGCTAAACAACTGGGAGCAAAATTCGTCCGCTTATTATCTGGTGGTCATAGAAACGATAACGTTCCGCCAGAGGTTTTTACTCGGCTTCACTATGCTTTTAACCAAATTGGTGATTACGCCGAAGCACATGGTATTAAAATAACCATTGAAAATCACGGTGGTCCAACAGCAACAGGGCAACGAGTTGCCAAGATTATGGAAGGCATCAAGAGTCCTGTGGTTGGAGTCAACTACGATCCTGCTAACTTTTTGAACCAGGGGACAGATCCTCTGATGGCACTACGCTACATCCTTCCTTGGGTAAACTACAGTCATTGGAAAGATGTCACATGGGCTGATGGCAGGCCCCAGTTCTGTGCTTTTGGAAAGGGAGAAATCGTTTGGGAGCCTATTATCACAGAACTATTGAATGCAGGTTATCGAGGATACTGGGCAGTTGAGTACGAAGAACCAGCAGATGTTCAGCATGGCACTAAAGAGAGTTTGGATTATTTGTGCCAATTGTTACAAGAGTTTTGATTCCTGTTCTCAGTCACGTGATTTCTAATTTTTATAAGAGGATACCCGATTAAATGTCATTTTCTTTAGATGGACACGTTGCCTTAGTCACAGGAAGCAGTGCTGGGTTGGGGAAAGCGATCGCGTTGAGGCTAGGTTTAGCGGGTGCTAAGGTTGCCCTCAACTACAACAACAATGTATCGCGTGCAGAAAGTGCGCTGGCAGAGTTACAGGACCTTGGCTGTGAGGCTGTCCTCGTCAAGGGTGATGTAACCAATGAAGAAGATGTGACAGCGATTTACGAAGCGATCGCTACACAGTTAGGATCGGTAGATATTTTAGTGCTGAATGCAACAGGGAATCAGCCCCAGATACCCTTTGAAGAGTACACTTGGCAAAATTTCCAGACAATGATCGACTTTTTTATCAAGAGTCCTTTCTTGCTCACCCGTGCTTGCTTACCCGCGATGAAGGAGAAACAATGGGGACGAATTATCAATATCAGTAGCGATGTTTTTTTTCGGACAGTCAACAACTTTAGTGCTTATGTTACCGCTAAAGGCGGGCAAATCGGGTTCACCCGCAGCATGGCAACCGAACTTGCTCCATTTGGCATTACAGTGAATGCGATCGCTCCAGGGTGGATTCCTGTAGAACGTCACGAGACTACCACTCAGGAGAAAAAAGATGCTTACCAAGCAAGAGTTCCCATGCAGCGTTTTGGCACCCCACAGGATATTGCGGAAGCAGTGCTTTACTTCGCTAGTCAAGAGTCCCAATTTGTTACTGGACAGTATTTGTGTATCAATGGTGGTATATCTCTCATGTAAATCCAGATTTTTTGACACTAAAGAATTCATAGCAACTCCTAATAGAAGCACAAATAAGATTGTCGAGGCTTGATATGAAATATTCCGAACATAAGACAAAGCTCTTACCTCCAGTCACAAAACCAAAATACGTTGTTTTTACAGATTTTGATGAAACTTATCTTGCTCACGAAAACAAAGAGTGTCATCAAAACGAGCAAAAAGAACTTGAGGAGTATTTACTAAACAACTCTCATGAAAAACAAATTATCTTTGGTTGGGTTACTGGCAGCAGTATAACTTCAGTGTTCTCTAAAATGAGTAGATATGAGTTAAGATTATTACCTCATTTTATTGCCAGTAGTTTAGGTACAGAACTGATGTACTTCGATGAAAAACACTACGGTGAAAAAGATGAAACATGGGAAAGCAATCTCAGAAAAACTGGGTTTTCAGATAAGTTAGTTAATGATTTAGTTAATATTTTAAAATTAGATGGAATAAATCTGATACCACAACCTCAAATAGCAGATTCTCATTTTTTAAAAAATTACTATTACTATCAACAAAACAAACAACTTGATATACAGGTGTTTGTCAAAATAAAATATTTAGCTAAAAATGCAGGAATTAAAGTAAATATTAGTCAATGTAATCCATTAGTTGGAGATCCCCAAAATTGCTATGATGTCGATTTTATCCCTTCAGGAACAGGGAAAAAACATATAGTTGATTTTATTTTAAAGCAGACAAATGTAAACTATCAAAACTCTATAGCTTTTGGCGAAAGTGGCAATGATATCGAAATGCTTCAAGCAGTTGGACATGGTTATTTAGTTGGCAACGCTACAAGCGAAGCTAAAAAATTGCATTCTCAAATAGAAAATAATGAGTACACCAAAGGAATATTGTCTGTATTAAAAAGACTTATAAAGTAATTTATGAATTTAGGACTATTGCCAAAGTTAAATTTAAATCTTTGCTATGCCTAAAGATACAAGCTTTTTACCAGTAGTTTATGTAAATCTCAATTGGGGAAACAATTATCTTTTAATCACCGATTATGCCGCAATACTTCGGGCAACTGCATACCAGCGAGCAGCCTTGGTCAAACCTGGGAGCAGTACAATCAATACAACAGAATGAGCGCCGTATCCTCTTCAAATGCGGCGACCCCTGCCTTGCTATTAGCGTGCTTGCACCAAACTTAATTCGGGTACGGATGACGCCAACTGGTCAATTCCTGCCTCATCGGTCATGGGCAGTCACACAAGCAGATGAAGAATGGCCTACTGTGCCGTTTGAGGTGCGAGAAACCTTAGATGCAGTAGAAATTCAGACTGAACAGCTTCGCGTTCTTGTTAACCAAAATCCTTGTCGTATCCAATGCTTCGACAAATCCGGACAACCCTTTGCCCAGGATACAGACCAGGCGATGGGGTGGCGGACTGACACTACTGCTGGGTGGAAACAAATTGAAGCTGACGAACATTTCTATGGCTTCGGCGAACCCACTGGTTTACTCGACCAACTGTCTAAAGTGAGAACTAATTGGACAAGTGATGCCATTGATTTCGGCATTCTTACAGACAGTATGTATCACGCGATTCCCTTTTTTATGGCGTTGCGTCCGGGAGTGGGGTATGGAGTTTTCTTCAACACCACATTTTGGAGTCGATTCGATATAGGTGCAGAGCAACCTGGAGTCTGGCGGATGGAAACGCAAGCTAGCGAACTGGATTATTACATTATTTACGGCCCCGAACCCGCAAAAATTCTCGATACTTATACTCAGCTAACCGGACGGATGCCTATGCCGCCTCGATGGTCGCTTGGGTATCACCAGTGTCGCTGGAGTTACGAGTCACAAGATATAATCCGCAAATTAGCTAGTGAATTTCGTCAGCGCCAGATTCCCTGCGATGTCATCCACTTCGATATCGACTACATGAATGGGTACCGGATTTTTACCTGGAGTCCCAAGCGGTTCGCTAACCCGAAAGAATTGGTAGACGACCTCAAGCAGAATGGCTTTAAGGTGGTGCCAATTTCTGAACCTGGGGTGAAATACGACCCAGAAGCCGATTATCAAGTCTTTGACGAGGGACTTAAGAACGACTATTTTATCCGCAAAACTAACGGTCAACTGTTTCACGGCTACGTTTGGCCTGATAAAGCTGTTTTTCCCGACTTCATGCGCCCTGAAGTCAGGGACTGGTGGGGAAATTTACAAAAAAGCCTAACCGAAATCGGTGTTGCTGGTATCTGGAACGATATGAACGAACCCGCACTTGATGACCGACCGTTCGGCGACCCTGGTAACAAAATAACGTTTCCCCTTGATGCTCCGCAGGGTCCAGCAGATGAGAAAACAAACCATGCAGAAACTCACAACCTCTACGGGTTGATGATGGCACAGGCATCTTATCAAGGGATGGAAAAGTCACGTCCGGGAGAGCGTGCTTTCTTCCTAACCCGCGCCGGATATGCTGGCATTCAACGTTGGTCAGCCGTATGGACGGGGGATAATCAATCTTTGTGGGAACACATGGAGATGTCCATCCCGATGCTTTGTAACCTGGGTTTATCGGGCGTCGCTTTTGTGGGTACGGATATTGGAGGGTTTGCGGGTAATGCGACGGCGGAATTATTTGCTCGTTGGATGCAGTTAGGAATGCTTTACCCGTTCATGCGGGGTCACTCGGCGCTAACTACAGCACAGCACGAACCTTGGGCATTTGGTGACCAGGTTGAAAAAATTTGTCGCGAATACATCGAACTCCGTTACCAATTGCTGCCCTACACATACACCCTCTTCTGGGAAGCGGCAACTACAGGAGCGCCAATTTTGCGCCCCTTGCTCTATCATTTTCCCAATGACCCGAAGACCTTCACTATCGCCGATCAGATAATGCTTGGCCCTTCGTTACTAGCAGCACCGATTTACCGTCCAGGTGTCGAACACCGTGCCGTTTATTTGCCGGAAGGTCGCTGGTACGACTGGTGGAGTGACGAGGTTTTTGAAGGGCCGATCGCTATCCTAGCCCACGCACCACTAGAGCGGATGCCATTATATGTCCGTGCAGGCTCTATTATTCCGATGGCACCAGTAATGCAATACGTAGATGAACGCCCCCTAGACGCTCTGACGCTTCGGATCTGGAGGGGCACAGGTCAGTTTACTCTTTATGAGGATGATGGTCATACTTTTGATTACAAAACAGGTGCCTTTTGCACGACAACTTATCAAGTTCGTTCCGAAGGGCAACAAATTATTGTTGAGATTGGATCGCGAGAGGGTAGCTTTTTACCTGCAGGGCGTGAAACTATCGTGGAACTCGTCGGCATTGGTGAACAACGCTTTGTCGATCGTGGCACTGCACAGCAGTTGACGTTTTCAATATAGAACCCATTTAGGATCTTTTTGTTGTCTCACAAGCCTTTGAGGTATCTAGGTTGTATCTGGTTTGATGCCTGTTAGCTTAAAGTCCTGACTCTGGTATTAAATCCTTTGGTAAAACGATCCCTCAAAACCATATAGTTCGCTCGCTACGGGCGATTGAATGACCGCGGGTACTCGAATGACTGCGGGTGCTCGGGTTGTAGGTTCCCCCCCTGCAGAATTGAGGTAAAATTACCATCAAAATAGTCAGATCGGATGATGCCATACTCTACTAATCTCACAGATGCCGAATGGGAAACTTTGTCGCCCTTACTCTCTCAAATATTTCCACTAAAAAAGAAAAGTCGTCCCCCTAGCTGGACTCAAAGAGAAATTTTAAATTGCATCGCCCGATCGACTCAAAAATGGTTGCAATTGGGGTGATTTACCATGGATATTTACCACCCTACTCAACAGTATATTGGCACTACAAACAGTGGAGGAAACAAGGAGTGATTGAAGAGTTGATGAAGGTCTTACATCCCACATCTGCGGAACACATTCTCGAAAATAGCATCGGTTTGAGCAATCTTTTTCAGGGGTTTCGTTTTTTGTGTTTTTTTAGGCGATAAGCTGTTGCACATTTAAACTGTGATACAAGCATTACCCTTATTTTTGATTTTGCGACTCCATTTAATTATTAATT
>NZ_JAUBPO010000096.1:0-29918 GCF_036700785.1 Microcoleus sp. S28C3
GAAGGAAGAAGGAAGAAGGAAGAAGGAAGAAGGAAGAAGGAAGAAGGAAGAAGGAAGAAGGAAGAAGGAAGAAGGAAGAAGGAAGAAGGAAGAAGGAAGAAGGAAGAAGGAAGAAGGAAGAAGGAAGAAGGAAGAAGGAAGAAGGAAGAAGGAAGAAGGAAGAACAAAAATTTAATCATTGCTTGAGGGCGGGCTAGAAGCCCACCCCACAATAGAATTGACTCTTTGTGGAACAGGCATCTTGTTTGTTCGTGAGAGATACCTAAGATGTCATTACTACACTACGAACTTAATTAATGCAAGAAGTGGCGGATGTCGGTGAAAACCATTGTGATTCCGAGTTGGTTGGCTGCTTCGATGGAATCTCGATCGCGCATACTTCCGCCGGGTTGGACGATCGCAATTATTCCCGCCTCAGCCGCAGTTTTGACTGAATCGTCGAAGGGGAAGAAACCATCGCTAGCTAAAATCGCTCCTTTGCTCTTCTCTGCTGCTTGTTCCAATGCTAGTTTAACCGATCCCACGCGATTCATTTGTCCGGCGCCGACACCGATTGTAGTGCGATCGCGCGTCACAACGATCGCATTTGATTTGACGTGTTTTGCTACTTTCCAAGCAAACAGCAATTCTTCCAACTCTGTCGCCGTCGGCTGTTTCTCAGTAACAGTCCGCCATTTGCTAGTTTCTTCTACTATATTATCTGACTCTTGTACCAGCAAACCGCCTGCAATAATTTTAACAGTTTGTGGCGGCCCTTGAGTCAAATCTGGCAAAATTAATACTCGAACTTTCGCCTTTTTCTTGATAATTTCTTCTGCTTCTGGTTCGCACCCCGGCGCGACGATACATTCTAAAAATGTTTGAGTTAAGGCCGTTGCCGTAGCAGCATCAATCGGGCGGTTGAGGGCGACAATTCCGCCGAAAGCTGAGACTGAATCGGTGTCGAAGGCTTTTTGATACGCTTCAGAAATAGTTTTTCCCAAGGCTGTGCCGCAAGGATTTGTATGCTTCAGAATAGCGGCGGCGGGGGTGTCGGGGAATTCTACGATCAGCCGCCTTGCTGCTTCTAAATCTACTAAATTATTGTAGCTTAATTCTTTGCCTTGCAGGATGGTGCTAGTCGTCCAGCCTGTCGGTATACTTCCGCTTTGATACCAGGTGGCGGCTTGATGGGGATTTTCGCCGTAGCGGAGAGTTTGCAACTCTTTGCCTGATAAATTAAACTGCTCTGGTAGCGAAGATTCTTCAGCGGATTGGCTGCTGAGATAAGTTGCGATCGCGCGATCGTAGTTTGCTGTATGTTTGAAGGTTTCTAGCGCGCATCTTTGCCGGAATTTCAAGGAGGCTTCCCCGCCGTTTTGCCGCATTTCTGCTACATAAGTATTGTACTGCTCGGGGTCGCACAAAACTGTCAAATGAGCGTGGTTTTTGGCTGAAGCTCTCAGCAGCGCCGGCCCGCCGATATCTATCTGCTCTATGGCGTCGGTTAGCGTTACTCCAGGTTTAGCAATTGTCTCTTCAAATGGATACAAATTGACCACAACTAGATCGATCGCCCGAATTTGATTTTCATTTAAATCTGTTAAATCTTGCGGTACATCGCGGCGTGCTAAAATACCACCGTGGATTCGCGGGTGAAGTGTTTTGACTCGGCCTCCCAAAATTTCGGGAGAACCAGTATATTCTGCAACTTTCGTGACTGGAATTCCAGCTTCTTTGAGGACAGTTGCTGTCCCGCCGCTGCTAATTATGTCAAATTCAAATTCTTCTACTAGACTGCGCGCTAAGTCGATTAGTCCGGTTTTATTAGATGTGCTCAGAAGTGCTAGACGTGCCATTGGTTTGAAGTTGCGAGCGCAAAAATAGACAGGTTATATTCTATATCAAATTTGGTGGCAGGGATATGATTTGATAAATGCTAATTATGATTATTTTTGAGTATTCAAAGATGAGTTCGCTTATTTTTAACCTTATTTTTTGTCAAAACTATATGATTTTTTATACTGACCTGTGGCTTCTAAATATTTAGGACTTGCGCGTGGCTCTGGTTATTTTGTCCAGTGCGAGGCGAATTGAAGCCATATCCAGCCTTCACAGTTCGTCTCCCTACGTAAGTGTCAATGTTGTTTAAGTTACTTAAAAAAGCGTAATAGATAATTCGATGGCGATCGCTCTGGAATTTTAACGATGTTTTATGATGAATTCTAAAAGTAATGTGCTAGCATCGGGTGTAAATTGCTCTATCCCTAAATTTGCGGGAACATTGGGCGATGCAACACCATCATCTAAAAAATAATTTGGTAGGGTTTAAATATGTTTTTTCAAGAAGCCGATTCTGAAAATAAGCTCAGTAATATTAGCAGAAACCATAAAAAAAATGCTCAAAAAAATATGAGCAACAGAAGAGACTACCAAGAGATGCCCAAAAAAAGAGCCGAGAATTCGACAGAGGCTAACATTTCCGAAGCTTATAGTGTTAGTTTGTGCGAACTGCAGCAGATGGAGCGAGCAATGGAACAGCTAAAGCAGGATTTGAAGGCTAGCGAATCTCGGTTTCGGAATGTGATCGAAAAAAATGCCGACGGCATCGCAATCGTTAACAAGCGAGGACTTGTGTGTTTTGCCAACCCGTCAGCAGAAGCGCTGTTTAACTGCAAAGCAGAGGAACTTTTAGGTCAAGCATTTTTTGGCAATTTGGTAGTAGAAAGTTCAGCTTGCGACATTGAGATGGCCACGGATATTATTCCCCAAGTTGGAAAAACAGAAGTAGCAGGAACTCGCGTCGTGCAAACAGAAGTTGAAGCTATTCGCCAGCAAAAAGCAAATGCTGTAGTAGAAATGCGGGTGGTGGAAACGGAATGGGAGGGAGAAATGGCTTATTTAGCTACGCTGCGGGACATTACCGATCGCAAGCGCGCAGAAGAAATGCTTTGGTTGTACGATCGAGCTATAGCAGCTACTAGCACCGGAGTTACGATTTGTGACGCCACTCACCCAGAACATCCCATTATTTATTGCAATCCCGCATTTGAAAGCATGACAGGTTATCGCCGACAGGAAATTCTCGGAAAAAACTGCCGATTTTTGCACGGAAGCGATACGAATCCGGCGGCAGTAGAAATCATTCGCCAAGCCTTGCAAACAGAAAGCGAATGCAAGGTAATATTAAAGAATTACCGCAAAGACGGAACCGCTTTTTGGAATTGTTTCTCAATATCTCCCGTGCGCGATCGAATGGGCAAATTAACTCATTTTATTGGCGTACAGAGAGACATCACTGAGCGCAAACAAGCCGAAGAAGCCTTGCATAATTCTGAAGCACAAAGCAGAGAACAAGCCGCTCAACTAGCAGCCACACTTAACCAACTCAAAGCCACTCATTCCCAATTAGTTCAAAGCGAAAAAATGTCTAGCTTGGGATTGCTACTGGCCGGCGTCGCTCACGAAATTAACAACCCAGTCAGCTTCATTTATGGCAATATCGCTCATCTCAAAAATTATACTCAAGACTTGTTTCAGCACCTCGAACTTTATCAACAGCACTATCCTAATCCAGTCGCCGAAATTCAAGAGGAAAGAGAAAAAAAAGATCTCGATTTTTTAGCGGAAGATTTACCTAAAATACTGTCTTCAATGAGCGTTGGTGTGGAGCGGATTTGCCAGATTGTGCAGTCGCTGCGGAACTTTTCGCGGCATGACGATTCACAGATGAAACCCGTTAACCTCCACGAAGGTATTGACAGCACGCTGCTAATTCTCAATCACCGTTTGAAAGGAAACGGAGAAAAGCCGCCAATTCAAATTGTCAAACAATACGAAGAATTGCCGAATATTGAGTGTTTTGCTGGGCCGATAAATCAAGTTTTTATGAATATTCTCAGCAATGCGATCGATGCTTTAGAAGATGCGAACAGTCGGCAAAATTGTCAAGAAATGCTAGAAAATCCCAGCCAAATTAGGATTGGCACGGCAGTGGTTGGCAATTTTGTAGAAATCAAAATAGCCGACAACGGGCCGGGAATAACTGAGGAAGTCAAACAGCAAATATTCGATACATTTTTTACTACCAAACCCATTGGCAAAGGTACGGGAATGGGTTTGTCAATTAGCTACCAAATTATTGTAGAAAGACACAACGGCGAATTATATTGTACTTCGGAATTGGGCAAGGGCACGGAATTTACTATCAAAATTCCGCTCCAACATTAGCCCACGGTGTGCAATCTGCACCTTACCAACTTGAGATATAAGCAAGGAAGCGAGCGGGACGCTCGCACTCCTAAAAAACGATTTTTCTCGTTTTTTATCGTTCCCAGCCAGAGTCGGGGAACGCATATTTAGAGGCTCCGCCTCCCCATTGTAGAGACAATTTCAGGGTGCTTTTATGTTCACATTACCTGCATAAATAGGGAATTAAAAAACCTCCACACCATCCAACTTCTTAAAAGTTTCAACCTTAGCCCTCGCCGCTTCCCCGCAAGTCTTCGGCGTCGGAAACATTTTCCCAGGATTCGCCAAACCTTTCGGATTAAACACCTGACGCACCCACTGCATCGTCTCCAAATCTACCTCCGAAAACATATCCGGCATAAAACACTTCTTGTCAGCGCCGATGCCGTGTTCCCCCGAAAGACTTCCCCCAACTTTCACGCAAAGCCTGAGAATTTCCCCGCCCAATTCTTCCACCTTTTCCAGCGCACCTTTTACCGAGTTATCGTACAGAATCAGGGGGTGTAAATTCCCGTCTCCTGCGTGAAATACATTAGCAATTCGATAACCGTATTTCTCGCTCAAACCCTCAATTTCTTTCAAAACATAAGCCATTTGCGTTCGCGGAATTACCCCGTCTTGCACGTAATAATCCGGGCTGAGATGACCCGCCGCCGCAAAAGCAGCTTTCCGCCCTTTCCAAATTTTTAAGCGCGTTTCCGGGTCGGTTGCTGTGGTAATATTTCGTGCTCCGTTATGCTTGCAAATATCGGCAATCCGCTGTTTGTTGGTGGCAACTTCCACTTCTAAACCGTCGATTTCTACGAGGAGAATTGCTGCGGCATCGCGGGGATAACATCCAGTTGCCACCACATCTTCCACAGCATTGATGCTGATGTTGTCCATGATTTCCATGCCGCCGGGAATAATACCAGCGCTGATAATATCGGAAACTGATTCGCCCGCTGCTTCTATACTGGAAAAATCCGCTAGGAGAACGCAAATAGATTCCGGCGCTTTGAGAATTCGCAAAGTCACTTCTGTAGCGATTCCTAAAGTGCCTTCGGAACCGACAAATACACCAGTTAAATCGTAACCGGGCATTTCGGAAATTTCGCCACCGACATCGACAATAGAACCGTCGGGCAGTACCAATTTTAATCCTAAAACGTGATTCGTTGTGACTCCGTATTTGAGGCAGTGAACGCCGCCAGAATTTTCGGCAACGTTGCCGCCAATTGAACAAACAATTTGACTGGAAGGATCTGGCGCGTAGTAGAAACCAGCGCCGCTAACTGCTTGCGTTACCCAGTTATTAATTACTCCCGGTTGCACGACTACTTGCTGATTTTCTAAGTCTACTTTCAGGATTTTTCGCATCAGGGCAGTAACAATCAGCACGCAGTTTTCTACAGGCAAAGCGCCGCCGGAAAGGCCGGTTCCTGCGCCTCTAGCCACCCAGGGAATTGAGTTGCGATCGCATATTTTGACCACTTGCGCCACTTCCTCGGTAGTTCGAGGCAATACCACCATGGCGGGGCGCTGGCGGTAGCTGGCGAGTCCGTCGCACTCGTAGACAATCAATTCTTCGCGGCGCTGCACGACCCCTTTTTTGCCGACTACAGCCTCGAATTCTTTAATAACGGGTTTCCAGTTGCGTTCTGTTTCTACGGCTATCATTAGTAAATTTAATTAGGGAACTATCAATAATATTGTTACAAACTTTACTATTTTTGTGCAATTATTTTTCTAAGGGTTGCAATATTGACACAGGGAAGGATCGGCCGTCTCTCGACCGTCGGGAAATAGTTTTTCTTTAGTATAACCGCAGTTTTTGCATTTATAGATTGCCGATCGCACTAGCTGAGTCGGAAAATAGCAAAGTCCGCAGGGCAATCCGATTTTCGTCTCAGCAATATCGAATCCCGGCCAACCGCACTCCGGGCAGAATTGCTTAAATTTTTTAACTAAATCGAGAGTTGCATTTTCGATGTTTTTCATCCGAGTTGGATTGTACATCGCCCGCATATCTGTTTCGATGTGAACTCGGCCGGTTGACGATTTTTTTAAGCCTGCTGTCACAGCGTCAAAAAGTTGTTTTTCTGTCTTAATGCCCTTGACAATTTCGCCGTTACCGAGGGCAGCGTCGCCAACTACAACCACCAGTCCATGTTCGGGAAATCCCGCTTTTTTCGCAAAATCATCTGCTTCTTCTATACTGGAAACTAACTGGTGACTGTAGTTAGTTTCTACCGACAAAGATTCGCCGATTAGTTCTAGATTGTTCGCTCTGTCTAATAAAAGTACGATTTCTCTGTTAGCTGGAATATACGGCATCATTGGGTGAGGGCCGAAAGTACCTTCGCTGGCAAAGGCAAGAGTTTCGTCCGCAATTTCTAGGGCTTTTTGTGCTTTCTGGCGAGCCGCTTCTATTTGTGTTCCTAAGCGTTTAACTTCTCTGGTGAAGGTGCCGAATGCGTCAGTGTCAAGCGCCGCAGGTACTAGGATATTTACGCCCAATTCTCGTTCCAAAACGGGAGCCATCACCTGTTCTTTTTGGTGCATGGTAGCAAGAACTGCGGTGCGATCGCTCAATAATTGATTGGGATTCACAGGCTCAGAAATATTAGACATAAAGCAGCATCATTTCATAACAGAATGATCGAATACACCCTTTGACCTAAGTTATCAATTCAGCACTCAAGCGTCAATCTTAAAAGCGATCGCTAGTTGCCTCCTGTCACCCCCCCAGCTTGACCTCTGAGTACAAAAATTACTCCCGTCATAATCATGGCCACGCCTACTAACCGCAGCGGCGGTAAAGGCTCGTGAAATATAAGTTTGCCGCCTAAAACAGTAAACAGGTAACTAATTGACAGTAAAGGCGAGACTATGCTAAGGTTTGCCCGCGACAAAACTACAATAAAGCCGATAGAAGAAATTGCATATAAAGAAAGACCGCCTACAATCAAAGGCTGGGTAGCCATTGCTATAATTTTTTCCATTAAATTAGCAGCGCCAATTGGCCCTAATATTTTAGCTCCTGCCTTCAGGCTGAATTGACCTGCGACGCCGCACAAGATTGCAGCAAGCAATAACATAAAAACGCTTCTATTCATAAGTTTACTAACCTATAGTACAATCAAAAATTGCCGTTCCCAAAAACCTAAAAAACTTTAATTAAGTTTTGTTAGGTTTTATTCACCACTAATATTTTAAGCAGAGATACGGGAAAATCAAGTATGGTCGATCGCGATCGAGAGTGGAACAAATATATGGCAGAGCAGACCAATCCAAGCGGAGAATATACTCTAGAACTATCGATACTCATGCCTTGTCTGAACGAAGCAGAAACTTTAGAAATCTGCATACAGAAAGCACTGAGGTCGCTGCGCGAACTTGATATTGCCGGCGAGGTCATCATAGCAGACAACGGCAGCACTGACGGTTCTCAAGCTATCGCTACCAGAATGGGAGCGAGAGTTGTGCCCGTAGCAGCCAAAGGCTACGGCAGCGCCCTGATGGGAGGCATCATCGCAGCGCGCGGAGTTTATATTATCATGGGCGATGCTGACGACAGCTACAATTTTTCCAACCTCGGCTTTTTTGTCAACAAATTGCGAGAAGGTTTCGACTTAGTGATGGGAAACCGCTTTCAAGGGGGCATCAAACCGGGTGCAATGCCGCCGCTGCACAAATATTTAGGAAATCCGGTGCTGACATGGGTTGGGCGGCTATTTTTTGCAAGTCCCGTCGGCGATTTTCACTGCGGACTCAGGGGTTTTAGGAGAGACTCAATTTTGAAACTCGACTTGCAAACAACGGGGATGGAATTTGCTAGTGAAATGGTGGTCAAAGCCTCTGTATACAAGCTGCGGATAACTGAAATCCCAACCGTACTTTCTCCCGACGGCCGCAGCCGACCGCCGCACTTGCGAACTTGGCGAGATGGCTGGCGGCACCTCCGATTTTTGCTGCTTTACAGTCCTAGGTGGCTGTTTTTGTATCCGGGTACTGCGCTGATGATTTGGGGTCTAATTATCGTGGTTTGGCTGTTACCCGGTACTCAAAAGATTGGTAACATCAGCTTTGATGTACACACGCTGCTTTATGGTGCGATCGCAATTATCATCGGTTTTCAAGCAGTAACTTTCGCTTTTTTCACCAAGATTTTTGCCATCAGCGAGAAATTCCTGCCCGAAGACCCCAAACTCAACAAAATATTTCGCTATGTCACGTTAGAGACAGGATTGATTGTCGGAGTCACGCTGATTTTAATCGGAATAGTTGGCTCGTTCTTGTCATTAACTATCTGGAGCGAAACTGCTTTCGGTTCTCTCGACCCTTCTAAAACTCTGCGTTTGGTTATTCCCTCGCTCACTTGCCTGACTGTCGGTTTGCAGATGGTTTTGTCAAGCTTTTTTCTCAGCGTGCTGGGGTTGAAGCGCAGGTGATAACATTAAAGTTCCTGCCAACATTCCTCAAAACTAAATTTCCATGCAGGGGAAGTTCAGGGCGATCGCATTTCCCTCGCTCCTAAGTTGAATTAACTCCAGATATTGCTGAAACAGCGGCCCAACGCACAGCCAGTTACAATTTGCGATCGCCCGATTCTATTCAAATGGCTACAGCTATCTGTGAGGGTGCTTCGTTTTTATTGACAAATGATGCGCGGTTGCCTTCTTTGCCGGGGTTAACGGTTTTAGTGTTGGATATTTTGAGAAATTGAGGGATTATTTTTGAATGGGAAGAAAGGGGCGATCGCACTTTGGGAAGATAAGGGCGATGACCTGTGATTCTATTTCTACTACGCAAACATCAAGCGACCTTTCGGTTGAGGAATAGGACGACCCAGTGCGTTAGCCGTTTCTATCCACTCCTGCATAATAATCTCTAGATTTTGCAGTGCTTCTTGATAATTTTCCCCATCCGCAGCACATCCCGGCAATTCTGGTACTTCGGCAATAAATGCCTGGTCTTCCTCATTCCAGTAAATGATGACTTCGTACTTCATTAACGAATTTTAACTCACTCAAAAATGTCGAGCTGGTTCCTGTCCTAATTCTTTGCAAAACTCTAGATAATCATCGATCGAGTTTTGGAATTCTTGGCGCGATTCTTCAATAGTTTGTGCTTTGAAAGTCACTACGTCATTAATGTCGAGGACTCGTCCGAAAAGAATTTCGGCTGCTAAATATACTTCAATGTTAGCACTGTAACCTTTGTAATTCATCATGGTTGTAATACTTCTTCCTTTTAACAAAACTCTAAATAATCATTCCTAATCACTGACATATTCGATACTCCAATCGTCTTCTGAGATCCTAACTGCTTCTAGAAAACGACGACAAAATTTTCTATGATCCTTCGCAGGTTTGTGTAAATTAACCCAATATCCATTTGTTAACTTCTGCCATTCATTTCCATCACTATTTTTATCCGGGCGATTCTCTTGGAAATGAGGTTTAAGTAAATTTCTAGCCTTTTCAAAGCGATCCGATCTATTTTTAATCACCCACTCACAGCATTGAATTGTAACTTGTCGCCAGGTTTGCTTAGGAAGTGGAATTTCGTCACCACAGATTTTAATCAACTTTGGCTTACCGGATGTGCGAGTAGGAAATACTTCATGTTCTCCAAGAGATGGCCAAATTTCGATAAACTTAATGCTGAGAAAATTAGCTCGTTCGAGAATAGCTTTTTCATCCCATCGGTTAATACTTTGAGAAAAATAGTCACTATTAATTCGCAAAGCGTGTTCAGCCAGTTTTTGCTTTTTCACCAGAAATGATGAATTAGAAAGTTGTGAATTCCACTCAGGAGTAACTAAAGTTAAATTCCCCAAGGTATGTAAATAATCTCGGTAGATTTGTTGAAATTCACCTCCAAGTTCATTCTCCCAATCTTCGCTTGACGTTTGTGGCAAAATATGCTCAATAGTTGATTTTTGATCAAGGACAGTAAACCCACCTTTTCCCTTAGACAAGTGGCGATTAATTGTTTCTATAACAAGACATATTTTGTGAGTGTTTTTCTCATAAAGTTGACGGCTTTTAATTGATTGTCTAACATCATTATCATTAGGATATTGCTTGGCAATCAAAACTTTTTGCAAAGCTTCTGGCAAAGTGATTTCTTCATCTTCATTTTTCATTGCTTCTACATCTTTCCAAATGGAGGGGAACATTTTATTAAGATAGTTTGTTTGTTTTCCACAAATATACCGACGAACCAAATAATTTTCTAGTGATTTTAAGCATTCGATAAACTCCTCACGATCAATCTTTTGAGATTTATACTCATTATAGAGCGTTAATAAAAACGGATAAGCAGTAGAAAGGTCGAAAGTATTGAGGCGCAATAATACTATTTTAATATTTTCGTTGTCTTCATTGTCAGGTCGCAGTAGTTTGTCATAATATTCAGCAAATTTTAGGAGATTAGCAATTTCTAGGACAAATGCTTGGTCATCTAATTTTTTACAATAATCACGAAATCGTGCATAAATATGGGATTCGGCACAAAGATTTCTCGTTTCCATTGCTAAATAATGCCGAAGAAAAGCCGTTAATTCACCCATCCCTGATTTCCCAACTATTCGTTTTTCTTGCAATAATCCCTCAATTTTTTCCCAATATTTAGTAAAAGCATTTTCTTGCTGAGATGTTGGTAACATCATCGCCATATAGTTGCGGACTAAATCTGCCTGAGTTAACGGTTTGCCTTTGGCATTCAGACTTTCAAAAATATGATAAGGATTTTCATCTTTATTAAGTTCTATGAAAACAAGTTGAAAACAGTTCTGTAATACTGTAAAAAACTTACCAATATCTAGTTCACCTTCTTTAACTTTAGATTCGATTTCGGGAAGAAAATAATTATAAGCTTTAGGTATGCCAGATTCAGTAAATTGCTTATAATTTCCTTCTAAAATAATCGCTTGATAAGCTTGGCGATCGCCATATTTATTGGTTGGTAAAAGTTTAAAATAAACATCACCTTCGCCTTCTTCATCTGAATTGACTACAAATTTATTGATTTTCTTAGCAAGCTTTTGATCGGTGGGCTTGATAATATCCCGCAAAACAAGAAATAGTAAGGATAAGGTGGTCAAACGTTGCTGGCCATCAACCAAGTTAAAAGCTGTCATTATGCCGCGTGTTCCATCATTGATGACTACCAGAGATCCTATAAAATGTTCTGGTTCTTTTTCGGGATCGTATTCGTCATAAATTGCGATCGCATCCTTTAATAACACTTCCCATTCAGTTTTTTCCCAACTATATTGGCGTTGAAAGTGGGGCATAACATAATGAATTTCACCACCGGAACTGAAAACTTTGGCAATTTTCCAACTATCTGCTTTCATTGCCAATCACTCCAAATATATCTAAAGATTTGTTCGTCACTTAAGCCACAGGTATCGCTACCAAGTGGAATATTCTAATCATAGTCAAGAGGCAGGCCCAAAAGCCTGCCCCAAACTATCCTACTCTACCCCCTCAATCCGGTCTTCCACCTCCTGATACAACTCACGCAGACGATCCAAATTGTTCTCCGAAGTTTCCCAATAACCCCGGCCATTCACCTCAAGCAAAGTGCTGACAATCTTGCGGAAAGAATGAGGATTTAAGTTAAGCAAACGCTTCTGCATCTCCTCATCTTGGATAAACGTAGTGTTGACATCCTCATACACCCAATTATCCACAGCGCCCGCAGTCGCACTCCATCCAGTCGTATTCACCAGACGCTTAGAAATCTCCCGCACACCTTCATAACCGTGCGACAACATCCCCTCATACCACTTCGGATTCAGCAGCTTAGTCCGCGAATCTAAACGCACGGTTTCTGATAGCGTCCGCACCTGCGCATTGGCTGTGGTTGTATCAGCAACAAAGGATGCCGGTTTCTTGCCATCTGCGCGCAAACTGCCGATCAATTTAGTCGGATCGGAGTCGAAATAGTGCGACACGTCGGTTAGAGAAATCTCGGCAGAATCCAAGTTCTGGAAAGTGACTTCAGCAGTTTTCAAGGATGATTCAAAAATCTTCCGGTCTTGTTCCATTGTTCCGGGATTGTCGGAAGAAAAGGCGAAGGATTTGCGAGTTAAGTACATTTCCTGCAACTCGGCTTCGCTTTCCCAAGTGCTGTTTTCCACCGCCAAGTTGACGTTAGATGAATAGGAACCGGACGCATTGGAAAATACGCGGGTTGCTGCTTGTCGCAGGTTGATTCCCATTTCTTCCGCTTGCTTCAATGCGTGTTTGCGGACGAAGTTCATTTCTAAGGGTTCGTCGGCTTCCGCTGCCATTTTCACTGCTTTATCTAACAAATTCATTTGGTTGATGAACAAGTCGCGGAATACACCAGAACAGTTAATTACTACGTCGATCCGAGGGCGTCCCAACTCTTCTAAAGAAAGCAATTCGAGTTTGTTTACCCGGCCCAAAGCGTCGGGAACTGGCTTCACTCCCACCATCCACATTACTTGGGCGAGGGATTCGCCGTAAGTCTTGATGTTGTCGGTTCCCCACAATACAACGGCGATCGTCTCTGGGTAATTTCCGCCGTTATCAACGCGCTGTCTTTCTAACAGCCGATCGACTACAACCTTAGCAGACTTAACCGCCCCCGTTGTAGGGATTGACTGCGGGTCCAAAGCGTGCATATTCTTGCCCGTCGGCAAAACATCCGGGTTGCGAATCGGATCGCCACCGGGCCCAGGCAGAACATACTCGCCTTCTAACGCGCGTAACAGTGCGCCTAATTCGTTGTCGGCACAAACTTGCTGCAAGCAGAATTCCAGATACTCAAACAGCGGTTTAATCGGTTCGGGATCGATTTTTTTGTAACCGGCGGCGTGCAAAGCTTCAAGCCAAGGTGTTTTCTTGCCCATGTTGAAGAAATTCAACTTAGAAACAAGGGAAACTCTACCCTCAGCGTCGGTTTGTTCCTTCACCAAAGCGCCAACGGCATCCCGACAGGCCAAGGTGATGTTTTGCAGCAATTCAACATCTGTTAAAATGCCTTTGTCGCTGTTGGTGTAAATTTCGCCGATATCGCGTCCGAGACTGTTAGCGATAATTCGCGGCAAGCTGATCAGCCCGTCTTCTTCGCGGTCTAAATTGGCGATATTCACCAAAGTTGCGATCGCCTCTTCCGCAGTCGGCGGCTTACCGATAACGTGCAAACCGCAAGGTAACAACCGCGACTCAATTTCCATCAACTTGCGGTAAACCAAGCCAACTAAATTGTCCCGTTCCTCCGAAGTCATTCCCGCCGCAACCCCTCTTTCTTGTTCGGGAGGTAGGGCGATATCTTTGTCTAAATTCACCAAACGGCATTTTTCGACGATCGCATCAACAATCGGCACACCGCGCCCAGTCTCTTTCAAAGTTTGATAAGAAGCAATTAACTCGCTGAGTTCCTGCAAACCTTTGTACAAACCAGCATTTTCAGCCGGAGGAGTCAGATAACTGATTGTTTCAGCATAACTGCGGCGCTTGGCAATTGTTGCCTCGCTGGGATTGTTGGCAGCGTAATAATAGATATTGGGAATTTTGCCGATCAAACTGTCGGGATAACATTCCCCAGACATTCCCATCTGCTTACCAGGCATGAATTCTAGCGAACCGTGAGTGCCAAAGTGCAGCACCGCATCCGCACCCCAAATGCGCTCCAAATATGTGTAGTAAGCAGCAAAACCGTGGTGCGGGCTGGCGGAACGAGAGAATAACAACCGCATCGGATCGCCTTCGTATCCAAAAGTAGGTTGCACGCCGATAAACACATTGCCGAAATGTTTGCCGAAAATCAGCAAATTTTGTCCGTCGCTGTTCAAATGTCCCGGAGGCGGGCCCCAATTTTCTTGCAAGCGTTCCGAGTAAGGAGTGAATTCTTCGTATTCAGCTACAGACATCCGGTAAGCAACATTTAATTCAGGAGTTTGGTATTGGGCTGTTGCGTCGTGGATGACTTCTTGCATCAGTTTTTCGGCGGAATCCGGCAATTCTGGCAAGTCGTAACCGTTGCCTTTTAAGGCTTTCAATACTTGGTAAATCGAGCCGAAAACGTCCAAATAAGCGGCTGTTCCGACGTTGCCTTTGTCCGGCGGGAAACTGAAAACTGTGATCGCAACTTTTTTATCTAATTTTGGTTTGCGGCGCAGCATTGCCCATTTCATGGCGCGCTGGGAAATTGCTTCGATCCGGTCTTGTAGGGCGATCGCCTTGCCAGTTGCGCCATCTCTTCCCGACAAAATAATCGGTTCGATCGCGCCATCCAACTCGGGAATGGCAATTTGCAAAGCAACTTGAATCGGGTGCAAGCCTAAATCGCTATTTTCCCACTCTTCCGTCGTTTGGAAAACCAGCGGCAAAGCCACCATGTAAGGGCAATTTAATTTTTTCAAAGTCTCGATCGCCTTCGGGTGATCTTGTTTCGCCGGGCCGCCCACCAGCGCAAAACCAGTCAGAGAAACGACCGCATCAATTATTGGCAGCGGTGCAACACCTTTCGCCCCAACTTCCAAGAAAAAAGTTTCGACGGGTTTCGAGAAGTCCAAACCGCCGGCAAAAATCGGCACCACCCGCGCCCCCATTGCCTCCAATTCCTGCACCATTGCTACATAGTGCGCGTCATCTCCCGTGACTAAGTGAGTCCGCTGCAACACCAACCCGATGCAAGGTGCGAGGGGGTCTTTGAGGTCTGCCGAAATATCTTTGCGGGCGTTGTACCAGGTGAGATATCCTTTTACATCCTCAAACATCGACGGTGCCAAAGGATGCCAAATTCCCATATCCGGGTAGACAACGGGCTCTTGAAAAGTTAGCTGTTCCTGGCCTTTGAAAACATATTTATGTGACAGCATCAGCAAGAAGTTTTCCAAGTTTTCTTGGGAACCGCCCAGCCAATACTGGAAACTCAGCATGAAGTTTCGCGCATCTTGGGCTTTGTCGATGGGCAAATATTTCAGCACTTTCGGCAAAGTTTGCAGCAGTTTCAGCATTCCGTCTTGGAAGGAACTCCCGGATTTTTCCTTCCGTTTTTTCATAAATTCGCCGATCGCACTTTTGCTTTGTCCCAACTGTGCCATCGAGAAACTGCCCATTTTATTTAGCCGCATCACCCCTGGCATCGACGGGAAGACGACGGCGACATCCAAGCTGTCGCGCAGCGGTTCCACCGCCGCTACCACTTTTTCTGCCAAATCTTCGATGAAAATTAGAGAAGCAATAAATACATTGGCATCCGCCACATCCCGCTTGAAGGCCTCGTAATTTTCCGGGCTGCGGAGTTCCTCGATCAGGTAGCCGCTGATTTCTATTGCCAAATTCGGATTTTTCTGGTTTATCGATCGAACCGCTGCCGAGAGGGCGCTTTGATACTGCGGTTCCAGTACGACATAGACCACCTTCATGAGCGATCGCCCCTGCAAGTTTTCCGGCACAACGTGGCGAATGGTGGGCTTGACGTGAGTGAACATCCGGTTAGGCTCCTTTAAGATGCTGTTTTCGGGAATCGGGAATTTTTTTATCCCATAAGCATTTTTACCAGAAAACGCTTGCCATTAGGCGATTTGAGCCTGCACACTACACAATTCGACAAATTTCTGGCAACTTTTCGTTACATTTTTTTATAAATTCCTTGAGCAAATACTCCATATTTTATTTACAAAAATTTACTTGACAAATATTTTTTAGTATGTATAGGATTAATGGGTTGGATAAAAATAATTAAAAATTAATCAACGATTGAGAAAGAAATCCTGAAAAAAGTTCCAAGTTTTGTATAACCGATCAAACTTGCGATCGAGCAATTAACAGATGGAAAGAAGGCATAATTTGTGAAGGCAGAATGTAGCCTTCGGATAATTGCTGAGTCAAAAAAGTTGACATTTTACCAGGAACTTAAAACCATTTCATAACATCTGTTTTGTGTAAATTCCCGATCTGCGATCGACTTCATGGAAAGCTAATTGCTATAAACTCTCAAACTCATCAAAACCTCAAGGGGAAAACATGGCTAACTACGCAATTTTCGACGAACAATTCTACCTCGCCTCATATCCTTGGGTCAAACCAGCCATTGACGCAGGAGTAATCTCATCTGGGAGAGAACACTTTGAAAAATTCGGGCGAGAAGGCGGTCTAACTAAAGTATCGCGCTATTTTGACGAAAATGCTTACCTTGCTGGGAATCCAGACCTAGCACCTTTCGTCCGCACAGTCAACCCAAACGCGCCTTTTGCGACCGGCCTCGATCACTTTATCCAGTTCGGTTACGATGAAGGACAGCGCCGCGCCCAAGTATCACCCGAATACAACGAAAGCTTTTATTTAGCAAACAACTCTGAACTCCAACCGTTCGTTCAGAACGGAACTTTCAAATCAGGGTACCAGCATTTCGTTCAATTCGGCTCAAAAGAAGGTCGTTTTGGAACTTCATTTTTTGAACCGGAATACTTAAAAGAAAACCCCGACATCGTGCCGTTTGTCAACTCTGGAAACTTGAAAACAGGCCGGGAACACTTCTTCAATTTTGGACAATTTGAGCCCGCCCGTGACGCGACTTTTGTCGGCACCCGCAGCAACGATGTTATAACTGGTGTTGGCGTGGGCGATGTCGAACTTGTGGGAGTGGAAGTAGGTATAGATCCCCAAGGCAACCGTCAGTATGAAAGTTTTGGCACCAATGAATTCGATGTCCTGATTGGCGCCCCGGGAACTAATACATTCGTACTCGGAGTTCCTGCTACAGCCGGGAATGTCACCCCGACACCGCTGTATTTGGGTAACGGTCAAGCTACCATTCGCAACTTCGACATAGAAAGCGATTTTATCCAACTGCAAGGAACTTCTTTAAGCGGTTACAACCTGATTCCGGTTGGCAACAATTTGTCAATCCAGCGTTTTGGAGATGTGCTCGGTGTGATTGAAGGAGGATCGAGTTTGAATTTGACTTTCCAAGAATCTAACGGTAACGGTACTTTCTTAATTGGATAGTCATCAGTCATCAGTCATCAGTCATTAGTTAATACTGATGATTGATGACTTTTTTATGTCGAGCAATTAACTGATAGAAGAAAGTATAATTACCGAAACAAAAATAAAGTCTTCGCATAATTAGTCACAAAAAATAATACTTAACCAGGAACTTAAAAACATTTCATAAAGTCTGCATTGTATAAATTATTGATAGCCGATCGAGTGAATGGAAAGCTGATGGGTATTCACGCTCCAAATCATCAAAACCGTAGGAGGAAAATATGGCTAACTACGCAATTTTTGACGAACAATACTACCTTTCGCAATATCCTTGGCTCAAACCAGCCATTGATGCAGGAATCATCAAATCCGGAAGAGAACATTTTGAAAAGTTCGGTCAAGCCGCCGGCATCACAAAAATATCGCGATATTTTGACGAAGATACATATCTAGCTCAAAATCAAGATATTGCACCCTTTGTTCGCACTGCCAACAACCAAAACCGACCCTTTGCTTCAGGTTTAGACCACTTTATCCAATACGGTTACGAAGAAGGCAGGACGGCCGTATCTTCTGATTATGACGAAGCATTTTACACGGTAAATAACCGAGATTTGCAGCCGTTTATTCAAAACGGAACTTTTAAAAATGGCTATCAGCATTTCATTCAATTTGGTGCAAAAGAAGATCGTTTTGGGACCTCATTTTTTGAATCGCGCTACTTATCGAGAAACCCCGACATCGTGCCGTTTGTCAACTCTGGAGCCTTGAAAACGGGTCGGGAACACTATTTTAATTTCGGTAAAAACGAGCCGGCCCGCGAAGCAACTTTTGTCGGCACCAGTGGCAACGATATTCTCACTGGAATTGGCGCGGGCTATACCAACCTGATTGGAGTAGAAGTAGGTTTAAGCTCTACTGGATACAGAAATTATGAAAGTGACGGCAGCAATGAATTCGATACTCTCATTGGTAGTAGCGGCCAAGATGGCTTCGAGTTGGGCGAAAGGCTACTCTCTGGAACATTTCCGCTATATATCGGTCCTGGTTTTGCAACAATTAGGAACTTTACCAAAGGTCAAGATTACATTGTGTTGACCGGGTATTCTCTTGATACATACAATTTTGTTCCTGTCAATAACAATCGGGATTTGGCAATCCAAACTAATGGCTTGCCTGTTGTTAAAAATGGAATCAGCCAAACGAGCAGCGGCGACACAATTGCTGTAATTGAAAACGGAGGTAATTTAGGTTTCAATGTATTATTTAACTTTTCTGGTGGCTCATTTTTTATAAATTAGGATTTCTGTTATTAGTCAAAGGAGTAAGTAACCCGGATTTGGTATGAGTTATTCAGTCCTCTTTGAGAGGACTTTCGCTATTAGCCAGGGGTTTAAACCCCTGGCGGTTTTTGGATTATTTGGCAAAAAAAAACATGGCAAACTACGACATTTTTGACGAACAATACTATCTCTCCCAATACCCTTGGTTGAAACCCGCTATTGATGCCGGCATTATCAAATCCGGGAGAGAACATTTTGAAAAATTCGGTCAAGCCGCCGGCCTGACAAAAATATCGCGCTATTTTGACGAAGATACCTATCTCGCTCAAAATCAAGATATTGCACCATTTGTCCGCAATTCCAACAATCCAATCGCACCTTTTGCTTCAGGTTTAGACCACTTTATCCAGTTTGGTTACGAAGAAGGCCGCACGCGAGTATCGCCTGACTACGACGAAGTTTTTTATTTAAAGCGCCACCCCGAAATAACTCCCTTCGTGCAGAACGGAATTTTTAAATCCGGCTTTCAACACTTTATCCAATTCGGAAAAACAGAAGGTAGGTACGGGACAAGTTTCTTTGAACCACGTTACTTGGGAGATAACCCAGATGTGGCGGCAGTTGTGGAGGCTGGAAGTTTAAAAACTGGTCGAGAACACTATCTAAAATTTGGGCAATTTGAGTCAAATCGATACGGATTTTTTACAGGAACCAACGGTAATGATATCGTCACGGGATTTACAGCGGGAAAAAATCAAATTATCGGACTGCAAGTAGCTTTCGCCGGCCCAAATCCACCTTTTGGTATTAATAAGAATAAGTATGACGCTTTGAAATTGGATGACATCACGAGAGAGCCTTTCCTGACTACCACTGAATTCGATACATTGATTGGCACTTCTGGCATTGATTACTTCGTACTCGGAGATGCTGTTCCCAACAACCGACGTAGTTTGATCAGCCGGGTAGATTTCTATACGGGCAGTGGGGAGGCCAGGATTGTCAATTTTGAAAAAGGAAAAGATTTTATTCAGTTGGTGGAAAGCTTTAATGAACTGAGTATATTTCCATCAGGGGCGGACTTATTAATTCAAAAATCGGGAGATACACTTGCCAGAATTCAGGGCGGATCAAATCTAACTCTGCAACCGATTGAGATGATAAATCCATTTAGTCCTCCAGTCGGTCTCACTTTCCTCGGCTAGAAAGCATAGAGTTTAAGTGGAATTTGACACTTGGAAAAATCACCCGATCGGGTATTGTGTGAGTTCCTGATGAGTGATAAATTGCATAAACACCTAATTAAAGCCGCAGGAGGAAAACATGGCTAGTTACGCAATTTTTGACGAAAAATACTACCTCGATCAATATCCTTGGGTCAAACCAGCCATTGATGCAGGAGTCATCAAATCGGGATTAGAACACTTTGAACAATTCGGTCAAGCCGGCGGCTTAACCAAAGTATCGCGGTATTTTGATGAAGCTACTTACCTCGCTGGCAACCCAGACATCGCTGCCTTAGTCCGCACCCCCAACAACCCAAATGCCCCTTTTGCGACGGGCCTAGACCACTTTATCCAATACGGTTACGAAGAAGGTCGCACGCGCGTATCGCCTGAGTATGACGAAGCGTTTTATGTAGCAAATAACCGACAGTTACAGCCGTTTATTCAGAATGGAACTTTTAAAAACGGCTACCAGCATTTCATTCAATTCGGCCTCAAAGACGGTCAGTTTGGGACTTCATTTTTTGAAACAGAATACTTACAAAAAAATCCCGATGTTCGGCCGTTTGTCGAATCGGGAGCCTTGAAAACAGGTCGGGAACACTACTTCAATTTTGGCAAAAGCGATCCAAGCCGCTCTGCGACTTTTGTCGGAACTCCTGGGAATGACATCATTACCGGTCCTGGGGTGGGGAATAGCGAATTAATTGGAGTTGAAGTAGGTTTACGTGCAGGTAATGGCTTTGGCGAAGGCCGAGTGTATGAAGGTGACGGCAGCAATGAATTCGATACTCTCATTGGCGGTAGCGGCCGCGATATATTCGTACTCGGAGACCTTATAGAAGGCGGTAAAAGTTCTGCGCCCGGAACCGAAAAATTCTATATTGGGCCGGGTTTTGCGACAATTCGGAACTTTACGAAAGGTCAGGATAGCATCGTGCTAGGAGATGCGTTTTTACCTTTCTCAGATCAATACTTGATATTGCCCATCAACAACAATCGAGATTTAGCTATCCAATACAAAGCTTCACTCCTCGCTGTTCCCGGAACGGCTCCGTTTGACACTATCGCTGTTATTGAAGGTGGCGGAAATCTCAAGTTGAATGTATTACCAGAATCTAGAGTTAGTAGATTTTCACTTGGGTAGAAATCTAGAAGCTATTGGGGATTTGGCTTGGGCTGCTGTCGGTGCGATCGCACATTCGCAAAAATGGCGATCGCACTGTTGTGTTTGCCATAAAAATAATAAAAAAGGCTTAACAATAATTAACTTGACATAGTGATTTCGTAGAGTTATTTATAGTGGGTCAAGTTTAACCGACAAGTAAGCAGACTAAGCTTGGAGCAATAATTATGACAAATTATGACATTTTTGACGAACCATACTACCTGGCCCAATATCCTTGGGTCAAACCAGCCATTGATGCAGGAATTATAAAATCCGGCAGAGAACACTTTGAAAAGTTCGGTCAAGCCGGCGGCCTGACCAAAATATCGCGTTACTTTGACGAAGCTACTTACCTCGCTGGCAACCCAGACATCGCTGCCTTAGTCCGCACCCCCAACAACCCAAACGCCCCTTTTGCAACCGGGCTAGACCACTTTATTCAATACGGTTACGAAGAAGGTCGCACTCGCGTATCGCCTGAGTATGACGAAGCGTTTTATCTCGCAAATAACCGACAGTTGCAGCCGTTTATTCAGAATGGAACTTTTAAAAACGGCTACCAGCATTTCATTCAATTCGGCATCAAAGACGGTCAGTTTGGCACTTCATTTTTTGAAACAGAATACTTACAAAAAAATCCCGATGTTCGGCCGTTTGTCGAATCGGGAGCCTTGAAAACCGGTCGGGAACACTACTTCAATTTTGGGAAAAACGAGCCAAGCCGGTCTGCGACTTTTGTCGGAAGTTCTGGGAATGACATCCTCACCGGTTCCGGGGTGGGGAAAGTTGAATTAATTGCAGTTGAAGTAGGTTTAGGTACAGGTAATGGCTTTGGAAGCGGTCGAGAGTATGAAAGTGACGGCAGCAATGAATTCGATATTCTCATTGGCGGTAGCGGCCGCGATACATTTGCGCTTGGTGAGGAGAACATAACCAGTAGGGGGACGCCACTAGGATCGACACAGTTTTATATCGGGCCGGGTTTTGCTACAATTCGGAACTTTACTCAAGGTCAGGATACTATTCAGCTAGCAGGAGCTATCGCACAATCAGAGTCTTACTTAGATATATTCTCGGTGTTCTCCATTAACAATGGTCGAGATTTAGCTATCCAAACGAAGGGCTTTAGTAACCCTAGAAATGGAGTGCCATCAATCAGTAACTTTGACACGATCGCTGTTATTGAGGGCGGCGGAAATCTGACCTTGAATCAATTATCATTATTTGGAACTTATACATTTTCAATTGGATAGAAATCTCGAAGATATTCAGGATTTGCCCGATCGCTGCTGGGAGTGCGATAATTAATTGTACCATCTAGAAACCGGGTTTATCAAATAAATCCGGTTTCTAAGTTTTTAATTGCGATCGCGCGCTAGCTTCAAAACCTCAACAGCATCTTGATGGCCCTCAGAAGACGCCCAAATTAACGCAGTCCAAGTATTATTATCCTTAGCTTTGATATCAGCTCCTTTATCGAGTAATAATTCCACAACTTGAGTGCGCCCGCTACCAGCAGCACTCATCAAAGCCGTCAAACCAAAATTAGTTTTAGCATTCACATCCGCTCCCGCCGAGAGCAAAACCTGTACAATCTCGGTATGTCCCGCAGCAGCGGCACTCATTAACGGCGTCCAACCGTCATTATCCCGACTGTTGATATCCGCACCTGCAGCCAGCAATTTTTTGACGATCGCCGAATTGCCAGCCTCAGCCGCAACCGTCAAAGCCGTCTCACCTTGCTCATCTTTGGCATTGATATCTGCACGCTGTTCGATCGCACTTTCTACAGCCGCAACATCACCCGTCTTGACGGCATTAATTAAATCTGTCATAAAATCTCCGTTGCATCCTCTAGAATCTTAAATCCTATGGCACTAGATATTTTAATCCTCTCCAACGGGCCCGGAGAATTAGCAACTTGGGTGCGTCCCGCCGTGCAAGCATTGCGCGAGCAATTGGGAAACGCGGGTACTCAAGCGCGCATCTCTGTGGTGCTGTCCCCCTGTCCGCACGCCACCGGGAAAGAAGCACAAATCGCATCTTCCTACCCAGAAGTGGACAGAGTACAGGCGCCGGAGCATTTTTTTCCATTCTTATTATCCGGCAAAACTGCGGAAAATTGGGATTGGTATGAAACAGGAGTTGTTTTGTTTTTAGGCGGCGATCAATTTTTTACAGTTGTGATTGGCAAAAGGCTAAAATATCGCACTGTTATTTATGCTGAATGGGACGCGCGGTGGTATCGCTGGATTGATAAATTTGCGGCAATGAAACCTGAAGTTTTTGCTAAAATTCCCGAAAAATATGCTAATAAATTTACAGTGGTAGGAGATTTAATTGCGGAAGTAGCTCGTTCCCAGGCTGTGCCTGGAAACGCATATCCAGAGGCTCTGCCTCGTACAAAAATAGAATTAATTGGATTGTTACCCGGTTCTAAAGCCGCCAAATTAGCTTTAGGTGTACCGTTATGTTTGTCGATCGCCCAATCCATCCACCGCATCCGCCCTCAAACTCGCTTTGTAATTCCCGTTGCTCCTACCTTAGATATGCAAACTCTAGCACGTTTTGCCGACCCTGAACAAAATCCTTGCCTGCATTTATTTGAGAACGCTAGCGCCGAACTTCAGTTAACAGAACGGCCGTTTTTGCAGACAGCAAATAAGTTGCAAGTAGAACTTTGGACGCAGACGCCCGCCTACGATTTGCTATCAGAATGCAGCCTTTGTTTAACTACTGTGGGAGCGAATACTGCCGAATTGGGTTCGTTAGCTGTACCGATGATTGTTTTGATTCCGACGCAGCAATTGGATGCGATGAAAGCCTGGGACGGATTGCCGGGTTTGCTGGCAAATTTGCCGTTAGTCGGTTCAGCTTTTGCGACGGGGATTAATTGGCTAATCTGGCAATTGGGAAAGGGAAAGCTTTATGCTTGGCCGAATATTTGGGCACAGGAAGAGATTGTGCCGGAGTTAATTGGGAAGCTGGAACCGGAAGTAATAGCTCAATTGGCGATCGACTATTTGAGCCATCCTGAAAAATTAGCACAAATGGGCGATCGTTTGCGTGCGGTTCGAGGAGAATCGGGGGCGGCGAAAAAAATTGCTGAATTGGTGTGTGAAGAAATTGAAGTGCAATCTCATTCTGAGAAGAATTAGATTTTTTTATTTTTAACCGCAGATGTAGGCGCTTCGCCTTCCCGAAGGGTACGCGGATGAACGCAGATTTAATACAGATTAATTGGTGAAAACAGGCGAAAGAAAATAAATTTTCTCTAGCCTGTTTATTATCCAAAAACTGGATTTGGCCTCAAGTTAAGGTCGATCGTGCTTAGCAATAACCCAAACAGCGTGAATGATCCCGGGAATAAAGCCCAAAAACGTGAGAACCAGGTTGATCCAAAAATCAGTACCGATGCCAACAGTCAAAAATACGCCCAACGGGGGAAGAAAAATGGCAGCGACTATGCGAATTAAATTGTCCATCTCAGTTACTCCAAACTACTTTTCTCTTCCAATTTAACTTCACTGACCGACAGAGCCTTTCCCGAAAAACTTAGGTGGTGCTGCGATAGTGTAAACTTCGGTTTCAGCGGCGATTACCTGCCGTAAGTGACCGGGAACTTGCATCAACCCCAACAGTGTAATCCCGTCGAACATCCGCAACCCGCCAGTTGTTTTCTCGGCGAGTAATTTGTCAGTCACTTCAGGTTCTGGCCGCGTATTTATTTCTTGAGTAGAAGCTACCGCAAAACCCCAAGGAGCTCCGTAAGTAGAAATAAAGCTGGTGCAGGATTGAACGTTGGGGAAAACCGATTTCAGGGTATTGACAATGCGAGCGTGCATTTTCATTTCGGCAGGAGAAACTGGCCCCGCTTGCACTACGAAATACCCGTCAGGCGACATTACGCTGCGAACTTTCTCAAAATATTCCTTGGTAAACAACTGGAAAGATGGGCCTTCTTCAATGGGGTCGGACAAGTCAGAAATGACAATATCCCAGTCTTTGTCTGTGTTGTCTAAATAGTCCAAAGCATCGCCGATTACTACTTCGCAGCGGGGGTCGTCAAAGGCGTTTTGGTGCATTTCTGGCAGGTGTTCGCGGCAAGCTTCTACTACTTCGCCGTCAATATCGATCATTACGACTTTTTCAACTGTTTTCCAGCGCAGCACTTCTCTAATTGTAGCTCCTTCTCCGCCGCCGAGAACGAGCACTTTTTTGGGGGAACCGTGAGAAATCATGGCTGGGTGTACCAGGGGTTCGTGGTACAGAAACTCGTCGCCTGTACAAGATTGCCATTTGCCGTCCAGAACTAAGCCTTTGCCGTAGGTACCGGTCTGAACTACGTACATTTCTTGATAGGCTGTTTTCTTGTAAGCGAGCACGCCGATGATGCCGTGAACGTAAATATCCCAAGGGGTAATGTACTCGCTCATCCAAAAGTCTGCACGAACTTCGCTACCTGACATCAATTACTCTCCAAATATAAACTGCTGTGTGGATGTTGTCACAAGTAGTAGTTCTTAGCACAAAATGGTGCGGCTGTGTGAGTACGATCGACACATGGGATTCAGATTTCTCAGCAATGGTATAGTAGGATGGCGTTCTGGGAGAGCGCTATTGGCTTGGTACTTGAGATTGCTTGCCCGATCGCGCGCCCAGTCGATCGTACTTTTTCAGTCGCCCCCGGTCGATCGCAGTCACATTTAATATTTTCCCCAGCAAAGCCGGGGAGTTTTGTACAAATGTTGTCCGAATCGGGCAATTTTTCGCGTTCAGCCCGCCTTTATAAGTTTGCGATCGGCCTGCTTATTGATCAATAATCGGATGAAAACCCCGCAAATCCGAGTGCGGAGAAGAAAAGTTGCGATCGGTCTTAACCAGATTTATTATTAATAACTTGACATTGTGAATATATCTTAGATAAGATTTTTAGATCGAGCCAAATAAAGGAAGTGTTAAAACTTGCGGACAAATTTGCCGAGGTGATGGGCGTCTAAATTCTAACTAGGTAAAGGGTGCAATTAGATTTATTTATAAAACTGTTATGACACTATTTTTTTTAGGTCCAAAATAATAGCCGATGGAACCAACAGACTGGGAAAACAGAATCAAAGAGCTGGAAAAGGAAAATCGCATCCTGCGGGAAAAACTCGAAACTTCGGAAACCGAACGCAGCCAATTAGAAACCATTAATCAAAAAAAAGAATCTTTGCTAAAAATAGTCACTGAGGAATTTAGAGATTCCGAAAATATTTTAAAAGCAAAAATGTCTACACTACAAAAAGCTCTGAAAAACCAGCAAACAATGCAGATCAAATTGATCGAAGCCGAAAAAATGTCGGCTTTGGGAATTTTGGTAGCTGGTATCGCCCACGAAATCAACAATCCTGTCAACTTTATTTACGGCAATATTACCTATGTCAATGACTACGCTGGCGACATTTTAAAATTGCTCGCAATGTACCAGGATCGGTATCCTGAAACAGATGCAGAGATTGAAGATTTTCTTGAAAAAATTGACCTCAACTTTCTGCGCGAAGATTTGTTAAAAACTCTTTCGTCAATGAAAGTTGGCTCCGAGCGCATCCGCGAAATTGTGCTGACTTTACGCAACTTTGCTCGGGTAGATGAAGCTGAAAAGAAACCAGTTAACATTCACGAAGGAATTGACAGCACCTTGGTAATTTTACAGCACTTAACTAAAGAAAAACCAGGCAACCCAGCTATAAAAATTGTTAAAGACTATGGAGATTTACCAAAAATAGAATGTTATCCGGGGCAATTAAATCAGGTATTTATGAACATCATTAATAATGCTGTTGATGCCCTGCGGGAGCGAGACAAAAAGCGTTCCCTAGGCGAAATAGAAGCCAAGCCAAGCCATATTGTAATTACTACTTCTCTTCTTGCCGAAAAATGGGCTAAAATCAGCATCAAAGATAATGGCTTGGGAATGAATGAAGCTGTAAGAATGAAAATTTTTGATCCGTTTTTTACCACCAAACCAGTCGGTCAAGGGACGGGTTTGGGACTGTCAATTAGCTATCAAATTGTTGTGGATAAACACGGTGGGAGGTTGGAGTGCATATCCGCAATTGGAGAAGGGACTGAATTGGCGATCGAGATTCCGATCGCCAATTCCCGCAGCTAAGATCGATCGATCGAGCTAAACTGAGGGATAATGAAAACTCCCTTTGACTGCGGCTCCTCCTAGTTTGATGTGCAACCCTATGTCTACTGTCACTTTTGGTTTGTCAACCCCTGTAGCGGCAGAGCCCGGGGCATCCTACAGCAGCAGCGAACCGCCACAGCGCCCCACTGTGCGGGCAGAGTGGATCGAGGTATTGGTGGACTCTCCTTTCAGGGTTGCGGGGGACTCCGCTGGGGAGGAAAACAAGTTATTTACCTATGGTTTACCTGCGGAACTTACCGTGCAACCAGGGGATATTTTGAGTGTACCCTTTGGCAGTCAACAGGTAGGCGCGATCGCGATTCGCTTCATTTCTCAACTGCCGCCCGACTTAGATCCGGCGCGGGTTAAAGATGTCGAAGATGTTGTCAGTACGGGCTTTTTTCCGCCTAATTACTGGGAATTGCTCGATCGCACTGCCACCTATTATTGCACACCATTAATTCAAGTAATTAGAGCCTCGCTGCCGCCCGGTTTGTTAAGCCGTTCCGTGCGCCGAATTCGCTTAATTAAGGACGCAATTTCTCCGAATGCCGAAACATTTCTCAATCCCGCCGCCAGTCAAATTTTACAATTGCTGCAAGCTCAAAAAAACGGCGATTACACTTGGCAATACCTCCAGCGCCAAGTTAAGGGAAGTTATCGGGGATTGAAAGATTTATTGAAACGCGGTTGGGTAGAAAGTTATTTAGAACCTCCCAATCCTCCCAAACCACAACTCAAACCGGCAGTGACATTAATTGCTAGTGCATTTGTCACAGATTTAACCAAGCGGCAACAAGAAGTATTGGAAGTTTTGCGGCGCGGTGGCGGTGAAATGTGGATGAACGATTTGCTGAGAATTTGCAGCGCGAGTTCTTCTGTTGTCAAAAATTTGGAACAAAAAGGTAGCGTTGTAATTGACCAAAGGGAAGTGCTCAGGGGCGATCGCGGAATTTCTCAATTGCCCGATGCACCCAAAACTTTAACTCATTTTCAAGCTCAAGCCTTAGCGTTGATTAACTCTTTTTCGGGATTCCGCCAAGTGCTGCTGCACGGCGTTACAGGTTCCGGGAAAACCGAAGTGTATTTGCAGGCGATCGCCCCAATCTTAGCCAGTGGCAAATCCGCCCTCGTACTCGTTCCCGAAATCGGTTTGACACCGCAACTTACAGACAGATTCCGAGCCCGTTTTGGCGAGCAAATTTGCGTGTACCACAGCGCCCTATCCGACGGCGAACGTTACGATACATGGCGTCAGATGCTGACTGGAACCCCGCAAATTGTCATCGGCACGCGATCGGCCATTTTCGCGCCATTACCTCACCTCGGCTTAATTATCCTCGATGAAGAACACGACAGCAGCTTCAAACAAGACCAACCAGCCCCCTGCTACCACGCCCGCACCGTTGCCAAATGGCGCGCTGAATTAGAAAATTGTCCCTTAATTTTAGGTTCCGCAACTCCAGCTTTAGAGACTTTAGTGGGGACGCGCCGAGATTATTACTCATTACCAAATATCCATTATTTATCATTGCCCGATCGCATTTATTCCCGCCCGATGCCGCCTGTGGAAATAGTTGATATGCGCCAAGAATTGCGGCAAGGAAACCGCTCAATTTTCAGTGCTTCCCTGCAAAATGCCCTGGAACAGTTGCAAGCCAGACAACAGCAAGGTATCCTGTTTATTCACAGAAGAGGACACAGTACCTTTGTCTCTTGTCGGAGTTGCGGCTATGTGATGGAATGCCCGAACTGCGATGTTTCCCTGTCTTATCACCACGTCGGCGAAGGAACCGCAGAAATATTGCGCTGTCACTACTGCAACCACACGGAACGACACCCTCAAAACTGCCCGGAATGCAGTTCTCCTTACTTCAAAAACTTTGGCAGCGGCACTCAGCGAGTCGAACAGGAATTAACGAGATTATTTCCCGAATTGCGGGCAATTCGGTTTGACAGCGATACGACTAGAAATAAGGGCGACCACCGCCGATTGTTAACGCAATTTGCCAATGGGGAAGCTGACATTTTGTTGGGTACGCAAATGCTGACGAAAGGGTTAGATTTAGCAGGAGTCACATTAGTGGGAGTTGTGTCTGCTGACGGGTTGCTGAACTTATCGGATTATCGGGCCAGCGAACGAGCTTTTCAAACATTAACTCAAGTCGCGGGACGTGCGGGCAGAGGCGACGATCCGGGGCGGGTAATTATTCAAACTTACACTCCCGAACACCGGGTTATTCAAGCAGTTAGGCGGCACGAATATGCGGGTTTTGTGGAAACAGAATTAGCAGAAAGAGCGGCCCTGAATTATCCTCCTTCGGGGCGTCTGATTTTGTTGCGGTTGAGCAGTGTAGATGCGGCGGAAGTGGCGGTGACGGCGGTACAATTGGCGTCTGTTTGTCAGGAGTATATTGAGCGATTGTCTGTACCGGGGTGTGAGTTGTTGGGGCCTGCACCTGCGGCGATTATGCGGGTGGCAAATCGCTATCGGTGGCAGATTTTGCTGAAGTTGCCTTTGGATGAGTCGGTGGATTTGTCTGATTTGATCCGATTGCGCGATCGCACGCCGCGTTCTGTTAGTTTAACTATTGATGTCGATCCGTTGAATTTTGGTTGATTGGTGGGGCTACAAGCCTTTGTAGGGGCGGGTTTCACTAACCATCTATGTCGGAAACCAACAATATAATAAACCCGCCCCCACGAACACGACAAATCCGAATCTACATTTTTTGAATTCGATCGAACATCAGGTTAATCTGGGTTATGGGTTGGTGGGGGCGGGTTTTTGTAGATTAGACCTCTTGCGAAATTCTCAGGCGATCGCTAATTTATCTTCAAAGAAAGTTCATAATTATAAATACCAGCAAT
>NZ_JAUBPO010000097.1:0-28793 GCF_036700785.1 Microcoleus sp. S28C3
TGCAATCTGGGCGTTAGTCGTTTCGATTGCTGTAGCGATTTGGTTGAATTTGGCGGCGAGTAATTGCATGGTTTTTTCCTGTGGTGTGATGTGGCTGTAGTGGTTGCCGTGTATGGGTTTGTTTGAGGTGTCTTACCCTTATGTCTTACATACTAACAAACGTTAGACATTTGTCAAGCGTTTGTAAGACCAATTTGTTAGACATAAGCAGGGTGTATGACAAATAACTGTATGACAGATTCTGCTTATATGTCATACAAACGGCTACGGGTGTTATACAATGGTGTCATACATATATGACCGAGGTAAGGCAATGGCTTCGACATCGTTAACTTTTCGCTGTCCCGATGAAGTGTTGGAGGCGATCGACAATCTAGGCAAAGAGCGTTATCCGGCTGCAAATAATAACCACGGGTGCGATCGCTCCAAGACTTTGATCGACATTATGCGGGCGGGCATCGAGGCGCTGTCTGATGGCTCCGTTGTCTTACCCGCACCCGCAGAAGTCAGACAACAGCCGTTAGACGTAAGACAAGAAGTGTCAGACAGCTTGTTAGAGGCACGTATTGTAGAAATTGTCCAACGCCAGACAGAACCAGTGTTCGCCGAGAAGTTCGCAGCGATCGAGGAACGGCTGGGAAAATTGAGCGCCTGAGTGATGGGGGTGGCAATGAGTCACTCAGGCGAGAATTGGACGCGAAGGATAAAGAATTGCGATTAAAGGTTGAACTAATGGAAGAGCAAAACGGGGAGCTGCTGAAGCTTCATGAGCGGATCGGGGACTTATGGCTTAAGGTGCCAAGCTTGAAGGAGCAATTAGAGATAGAATACGCCGATCGCCAGCAAGTCGCCGCCCAACTCACCAGCACACGGGAAGAACTCGATCGCACGCGGGTAGAACTCGCCAGCAAGTGCGAAGAAGTCGAAAAACTCAAAGAGAATCCACCAGGGGCGATCGAACAGAACCCAGCACCAGCGATCGACCTACCGGAGCAAATAGCGGAAATCGTAAACTTTCTAAAAGAACTGCTACCGCCCGACACCAAGTGGCCCAAGCGGGTAATTCCATCTCTGCGGAAATTTCTGGAATCCAAGGAAGAATGAGCCAGACTGACTTTGAGCTATCAATGTGATGATCAAGGAGTCCTGGAAGACACATCCCACGGACATTAGGAATAGACACCCCGGTTAATGCCGGGTTTTTTTGGCTTGCCCGATCGCCCAAACAAAAAACCTCCGACCGAAATGTCAGAGGTTTTTTACACGATGGGTAATTTGCAATTGGTAATTGGCAATGAGTCTTTGCCCCAATCTCTAATCACTATAAACGGCTTCAGGAGTTCTGGCGATTGGCTTTCGCGTACCGCAGTTTTAGGACACGATCCACTTTCTCTTTTGCGGCTGTGTAAGCAAGACCGGCATCGGCTCTGCCTACATAGCCGTAAAAGCAAGTAGGGCAAAAGATTACCCATTCATTGTTACAGCGAGTTTGACAGAGAAAGTCTCTGTAGAAAAACATACTTTCGATAGCACCCATGATTTTTGTCCTAGTCATTAGTAGATGTAAGCCCCAGACCGTCGCATCACCACTGACAACGTAGCGTCCGGTTGTGACTAAACGTATCACTCAGTTGTCTACATTGTGAGGTTGGAAATAAAAAGCAATATTTATTCATCAACCAGTCCCTGAATTTGTTGCGGAGGCTGCCAGCGCTGCCCAAAACTCTGCCGCAGTTGGGAAAGTACGATCGTCCGATCGCACCCAAAAACAAAAAGCCCCCAGCGTAATGCCGAGGGCCTTTTTTATGGGTAATTTGCAATTGGTAATTGGCAACGGGTGTTTGCCCCAATTGCTTGCAGTATAGCGGGTCTAGGGCTGTTGCTGGCGATCGGGTTTGGGCCCGTACCGCTGATTCAAAAATTCATCTACCTGCCTCTTGGCCGCCACCGCACCGCCAACCTTTCCAGGGTAGAGATATCCATAATCCAAGCATTTAATTTCCCAGCCGCCACGCCGATCGCACCAGCAAAGGAAGCTGCGGTAAAAAAAGATTGATTCAATCTGGGGCATAGGTTTGGTTATTGGTTATTGGGTATTAGTTATCAGTCATCGGTCAGCGCTACGCCGTCAAAACATCTCTAACACCGTAGCGCTCGGTTAGGTTGGCAATGTTCAGCGAGCGATGTTCAGCGCTGCCAGTCGATCGTCGCTCAATTGTTGTAATTGTTGGGGCGGTTGCCAGCGGTTCCCCCAGTTCTGGCGAAGTTTGGAAAGGGCGATCGGACTGGGGAAGAGTTCGGCGGCACTAACCCAAACTCCAACACCGGAAATCTGGCTCGCATAGTAGGTATCAAACTGTTGGCGCGATACCCTTGCCAGTTGCCCTTGCTCAGATTGCTGCCACAGTCGATCGATAGGTAGTCTCTCACGCTTCACAATCCGCACGGTTCCTAATAGTTCGGCAACTGGTAGCGTGGCATAAATTGCAATATTATCGCCCGGTTTTAGGGATGCCCCAAAGCTACCTTTTCGGAGTTCGATCGTTTTCGGGTTCCGGTCAACAAAGAAGGCATCAGCCCAAGTCGGGCGGACTGAGATTAGATAAGTATTAGTCATCCCAAATTACCTCCTTTTTCGCAGTGTTCCTTAACATATTTGACTGAGCGTCCTAGGGCTTTAGAAAACTCTTCCCCTCTCTCAATAGGTACTGCGCTTCCGCCCCAGCCAGTGATTTGGTACTGTAGGTAAGGTGCATCGGCATAGGTGATTTGAAAGATTGTGAGGGCAGGCTTAGAGCTTGGATTTTCTTCGATTACGCGATATGTATTAGCTGGCATTGTCGTTACCTTTGCTTAGTTTCTCAAGCATCTCTCTCGCATCCACATATCGCTGGTGATTTCTGCCACCATCAGTCACGCCCCAGAGCAAGTAAATTGTTTTCTGTTTGCCTAGGTTTTTAGCAATTACCAGCTTGGCTAATTGCACCCGCCGTTCATGCTTTTTAAGTGGGAAATCATCAGCAAAGATGGGAGGAAGGTTTTCGGCTAGCACTTCAGCCAGAAAGCCGTTTAAACTCTGTTCCAGGGCTTCCGAAGTGTCCGAGGCTTCCACGTCTGGCGTCCCCGCCGTCCCCTTCCCGTAAGGGTTTGGGAGGTTTTCGGCGTCTGGTTGTGGCAGTGTGGCATCCTTCCCAGATGGTTTGTCGGGAGTGTCGGTTTGAGCGCCGGAAACCTCGTTTAATGGCGGATTGTTGACTTCAATCTTGGGCATCAAACCTAGTACCGGATTGCCAATGGTGGAAAGGATAATCGGCGTTTGCTCAGACATTGAATCAGGGATCAATAGCTTCAAATCCGCTGATAATAAATCTCTATGAGCCTTACTTGCAATCACGTTTGGATTATTTAACATTTGCTCAATCACACCATAGGAGCCTTGCTCTTCACCGTCCTTAGTGGTGCGTACTAATCCTTGCGCCAACAGTGCTAAATTAAGCCGAATGTTGGAGTCTGCAACCCCACTAGATGCGATATTAAAAGTCTGAGTGCAGATAAAATATCCAACATTGTACTGACCCCCTACAGTCGCGATGCTTCCCAGTTTAGAAGCCTTATCTTCCCATAGCTGTGCATTTCGTTTCTGCATTAAGCACTGGTACGTTGCAAACCAATCTTCGAGGATTAATTTGATAGGTCGGTCGCGGTAGGTTTCCTCAGTTGCTGGTTGTGATTTCCGGCGCTGTAGTTTCTCGTAAACCACATCCAGAAACTTCATCGACTCCTCTGGAAATAGCGGGTCAAATATCACAATGTGACTGCGAGGAACGCCGGGGAAATCTTCATATTTCTGGGCAATGACGTAAATTTCAGCCTGCGGAAAACGAAAGGTTACATCATCGAGCCACTTGTGCAGGGTGTAGGTTTTGCCCGTGCGAGTAGGGCCCGCTAAGAAAATAGATGTGTTGATACCAGCCAAGGAAGTTAGGATTTTGCTGGCAGTCTGGCGGGCGATCGCAAGGTTGGGGCTTTCGATATCCTGATTAGGCTTAAGCCCTGGTGAGCTTGCCGATGGTTCCACTTTGTCGCCGGGATTGGCCACGCTGTCGAGCGTTGTTGTTCCAGTTAGCTGTGGCTGTTGCTGCTGGGTGATGCCCATAGATTCGAGGTAAGCTTGTTCGATTTCACCTTCGATCGCCACCTCGTCAGCTTCTAAAAGCTTCTTATAGCGTTGTTGCGTTGAGGCCATTTGGAATGCAGATTCAGCAGCATAATCGAACTCGTAAGCCTGGTTTTGATACTTCTTAATCCGTTGTCGAATTGGCTCCTGTTCTGCCTCCTTACGGGCAATCAGCATAACCGTCACCATGCCCCCAGTTGCGAGCAAACTAAGCAAAATTTTAATGCCGCCAAACCCACGCTCGATCGACCGAAACTCTGCTTTAAGAGGGACTAACCATGCAGGCTGCGACTCTATCCTGTTGCCAATTCTGTATTCAATGCGATCGTTGAAAGGTAGGGCTGTAGCAGTTGCAAACCCAGCAATCCCCAGACCTAACAAACCTGATACAATGGCCTGATTTTTATTCGCTAACATTGCTCAACTTGCTCCATACTTGGGTTGCCACGAATGCGACGGTAATTACGATTAATACAAAGCTGAAAATCAGCAGTTGAGAATTGGCAACTATCCAAGCTTGCCATGCGTCCCAATTGCCAGCAATCAAGGCAGTTCCCACGGCGATTAGGATTAATTGGCTCCGAACTTTACCCGAACCTTCAGCACTCAAGCTGTATACTGCCAACCCTAAACCGACTGCCGGAATTAAAATTACAGCACTAGGTATCATCGCCGGAATCGCCCGTACTATAAGGGATGCGGATAGACCCGCACCGAAGTAGGAGCCGAATTCTCCCCAGTTTCCGGTCAAATTCCAGAAGCGTTCTATGCCACTAATTTCGTCAGTTTTCTGTTGTTGCTGCTGTTCTGGTTGCTCAAAATTGCCAGCGTTCAAGTAATCGAATTCTGAAGAGTCAAATTCTGAGATGTTCATACAAAAAAAGCGGGCGTTAACCCGCTTACTAAGGTTTACTTACGTCCACTGAAGAAGTCGAATAGACCCCCTAAAAAGCCTTTGCCGTTGTTGGTCGCGATCGGACTACTGCCACCGCCAGAATTGCCTGCTGTGGCTGGGATGGGGTCGAAGTCTTTCGCGTTGATATAGGCGTTAAAGTTTGCCCGTTTTGCTTGCATGGCGATCGCCTGCTGCGGGGAGGCTTGGATTGCCTTAAGGGACTGCTGAAAACCGTTAGTCTGTATCTCACCTTTCGCCATGTGATTAGCTCGAATCAGCAGCAACCGCTGGCGAAAATCCATGTTTTGCAGGGTTTGGGTGCTGGCTCCTTGCACCTTTACCAGCCCTAATTCGTGTTGTAATTTTTGCTCTAGATTGACAATATGCTGATCGTGCTTAGCACCCGCGATGATGCCCTTAACCACATACTTGTCAATCTCTGCTTTGTCGGTCAATCCGTTTTCGATCGCCTCAAGAGTCAAGCGCTCAATTTCTACTTTGTTAGCGCGAATCTTGGCATCATGCCGATTGTAGGCAGTTCGTAGTTGTTTCTGAAGGTCTAAAATTTTGGCTTGTCTGGCGGCTTCGTGTACCATCTCAGGCGTAAGGGGCCCGGAGTGATACCCGAATTCGCGGGCTACATGACCCGCTCCTGATGTTTGGGCTACTCTGAATTGCATTACAATCTCCTTAATAAGATTCCCCCAGCGCGAGCTAGGGGAGGATTTACAGGGCCGGCGGCTTACTTTTCCAGGGTTGTCCGTCGGCTTTGCATTTGATTTAGTCTGTTGCTTAAGTTGTCAGCCGCCGGATGCCCGACATCAGGCAAGAATTCGCCACGCCGCCAACTGTCGCCAAGCTCGATCGCACTTCCCAAGTCCAAGCCAACCGCTACGTACTGGCACTCAGGGAAATCCATCTCGGAGTCTTTCTCAGCCTCAGTCTGGGATTGATACTGGTAGCCGATCGCAAAATTATCTATCGCCTGCCGCTGTTCACCGGTCAAGCTGCCATCGGGAGCCAGATTCTCGAACATATCCAGATGAGAAGCCAGCCGCCAGCGCGAGTCATCGCCATACTGGGGAATTCTGGCAATTTGGCGATCGACGTATTCGGGTACGATGCCGTTAGAGCTCGTGTCGGCGTCGGTGTCGGCGTCTTCCAGTTCTTCTTCTTCCCAGAAATCGGAAAGGTCGATCGGGGTCAATTCTTCATCGGTGATCATTGCAATGCTCCATCAGTAAGGGTTCTAGGGGTGTGAGCTTTTGGTTATCGATCTCTTTACTTGAAAAAATCCAACAATTTAGCCAGCCCTACCTTTTCTTCTTTTTCCTCAGTCGCTTCGACATCAATTGCCTCGCCATCTTTCGATAAATCTTTGCGCTGAGGAGCTGGCTTGGGAGTAGAGCCGATAACGTTTCCCTGAATGAAATCTCCCTCAATCTTCTCGGTGTAGTTCCCACCCTCGGTGTTAATGATGCGGGTTCCAGGTTTGCCGTCCTCGAAATATTGACCGTTAATGATTCGTGGCATTGGACTAAAACTCCATTTGTGTAAAGGGGTTGAGTTAGTATTTATCAGCTACTTTTTGCTTTGCTTGCTTGATTGCTTCTTCGCGTGATTCTCCGTTATACCCGACGTGTCCGGCGAGCGAGCCGTTGCAATCCCAGATGGTTCCGTAGCTTTCATTTTTGCGGTTGGTCATTAATTGCAAGTGGTGCAACTCATCAATTTGAATTGCTTCTTCGTTCTCGCCCTCAATAACTTTCAAGTAAAACTGATCAATTAAGTGCCTAAACACGACTAAAACTCCATTGGTGTAAATGTTTCCGGTTGTGCGATCGAGACTTCGGCGATTGGCTGCGGAATTGTTGATGCTGCCTGCTGACAGTTGTTAATCTGCCAAGTGTTTAGCAGGTGATTCCCGTACCGAGAAAGTAGAATTCCGATCAAGGTTGAGTAATCGCCAACACCAGTAGTAGCAAGCAATTCATCTGCGAGCGGTACAAATCGTGAAGGCAAGACGGCGCGTGTTTGTGCCATTTGGTTTTATTCCTTGTTGAGTCCGTAGAGGTTAAAGAATTGAGGTCTTGGGGCAACTTTAAACCGCCCCTTTGATGCCTCGCACATGGGCTGTAGGAGACTTGCTGAACCGCCGATGACGATCAACTCTCCAAGCGAAGGCAAGTATTTTGCCCAATTGGTCTTAAGTTTGGCTCTGATGTCGGCTGTCCAAGCGTCTCGAACTGCTACGAACTCCCGGCTGAAATCAATATCAGTAGATCCATAACAGAGGTTGCCAGAGGCGATCGCGTCCATCAACATTCCGGCGTCGGCTGTGTTGCCAACTTTGGGAAGGATGGCTGCTGCTAACCGTTGGGCAAGGTGCGATGTTCCGGGCAAGACGATATCCGCATCCCTGAGTAAAGCGCCGCCGGGTGCAAACAATCGGGCGATCGCAGTTCCGCCGCCGATATCAAGGATGCCGTTCGGGTTATTTGGGTAACGCCACATTTGACGCCCAAGCGCCAAGTCATAAGCACCGCGACACTCATCAACCGCAGATACCGATCGGATTGTTGTTAAGCAATCGCGACCGTTTACCGAAAATTCGATCGTGGTTTCCAATTCTTTGAGCTTGGCAATGGTTGCCTGATTGCGAGAGTCGGGCGTCGGGATGACCAATCGTTCGATCCGCTGGGAGGAATCCGAAGCAAGCGCGGGCAAGATTAGCAAGTGAGCTAAATCAGCTTTGCCAGACTCGAAAGCCGGGGCTCCGCCCATCAGTTGTGCCAAGCGACCGACCAAGTAACGGCGACCATCGAATCCAATTTCGTAGCTCTGACCGTCGCTTCCGCCCTCTTCCCAGTCGGATAACTCCTTAACGTAAGACGGTATCGATCGCACTGTCTGACAGTCGATCCATTTTGTAAAACGATTGCCGGGGTCAACAGCCAACACGGGACGCACGACGGCGCGATGTGGCTGGATTGAGCCAAGCGTGGTTTGTCGATATTCAGTTTGCATGGTTCGGTTTTGCCTTGTGGCGTAAGAGTTTGAGACGATTTTCGAGCTAGTTTTTGAGAAACCCTGCGGGAATGTACGTGTGACCGTTTTATGCTCGGAACTGGCTTTATTGCGTCTATGAGTGCTATTGTAATCTACAAGTACATCACTCGTCAACAGTGATGTACTTGGCGGTAAGTTTTCGCATCGGTAGACTATTGTCGATAATGTTGGTATACATGAACTCAAAATAATGGGCACCAACAGACCGAGAACTACTATTTCTTTTGACTTCGACGAGTATCAAGAATTAAAGGACTGGGCGGACTCTGAGTTTCGGACAATCCCTCAATTAGTTCTCGTCTTGGTTAAGAAGGCATTGATAGAGAGAAGAGAACACGCCGATCAAACATCCGATCGCACCGACAGCCCACAACCAACAGAAGCAAAACCCGCATCAGCAGCGAAAGCTAAGCAGGGTAAGGCTAGTAAAGGTGCTAGTTGATGTCTAGCAGTTATTTAGCAGATGTCTAGCAAAGGAAACAGGCAACCATGATCCAAACCCAAACCAAGACAGTCACATTTGACGAGTTCGCGGCCTGGTATCCAGAGAACTCAGTCCGCCGCTACGAGCTACACAAAGGAGTAATTGTCGAAATGCCTTTAGGAACTGGCCCCCATTCCCGTGTTACGGGTTTTACCAGGGATGAGATCAGTGCAGAAATCAGGCGACTGAAATTGCCTTACTTTATCCCCGGTGACTGTCTGCTTAAACCCATTCGTGATGAGGCAGGTTATCAGCCCGACGTAATTGTCTTAGACCAAGTGGTTCTGGCAAACGAACCGCGCTGGGATAGGGAATCCATCATCACGATGGGGTCTTCTGTACGGCTGGCTGTAGAGGTCGTTAGCACTAATTGGCAGGATGATTACCATTTCAAGTTTGCCGATTATGAAAAATTGGGTATCCCAGAATATTGGGTTGTTGACTATGCTGCTTTGGGTGGCCGGCGGTTCATCGGCACTCCCAAACAACCCACACTATCGGTTTGCCAGTTGGTTGATGGAGAGTACCAGGTAAAACAGTTTAAGGGCGATGACACAGTTGAGTCGCTGGCTTTCCCAGAGTTGAGGTTGACGACCGAGGTGATTTTTCGAGCCGGTCTGCCTCCAATCGAGCCGAGCTAGAAGGACTGGGGGCGATCGGGCGATGCTGTCCCGATTTTTCACTCCTAGCCCGTCGCACTAGCCCAAAATAAATGTACTTAAGTTACCAGATTAAGAATCTTGCCTAGAAATCCTAGGAAATCAAATTTTCAGAGTTTTTAAGCAAGGTTTTCTGATAAGTTTTTCTTACAATTTTACTATCCCCGCAAAAAAGTCACTAGACGAGCGTAAAACTCTGCAAATCTTTTGTACAAAAGTCTTTGAGCTTTTTGACTAGACAGGCTTGAATTCACTTTGATCAACTCGTGAGTTAATCAATCAGATATAACGTCAGAAAATTAACCCAGAATAATTTGCCGTAGAACCTTCAGCCTCGATCGCAGTAGCCTCCAGCCATATATAATGAATTTATCGAACGTTGAGAAATTCATTATGCTACCGAGTACCAGAAAACTGAGAGTAGGATTAGCTCTATCGCCAGAGTTAATAGCGGAAGCTGATAAATTTGCTGTACCTTTTGGGGTATCGCGGTCAACGTTTTTTGAAGAGGCAATGTGGATTTATTTAGATCATCTAGATAGATACGTCAAATCTGAAGCAAAACCACAAGCCCAAAACGAAGAAGCGCTGACCGTGTGAACTTCCAGCGCTTTTGGTATTCTTTATAAACCTTCTAACTTTGTTCATCAAAAATCTTGGCAGGTTTTATTAACAAAGTTAGAAATCACGCCACCAATAGGGATGGCTACTAACAATATGATGACATACCTTGTCTCACAACGCACGTGCTCTATAGGCGCTGTGGCGGTTGGTGCTAGCTTGCTGGCTAGCCTTCGCGTTATCTGTAGCGGTGCGATCGAGCAAATTCTGAATTCTAGCGCTACCGATAGAGCTACCCATAAGTTTCAAGAGCCTGCAAAGCCTTGTTATCAGCCTATCGTACCACAATCTCCTCTAAATACGCAACATAACCGGGGATTATTTGGAGTTAGCTTTGCAGCGATAAATCCACAATCCACAGTATCAGCGCGAGCAAACCGGGGATTTTCTGCTGTTGGCTTTGAAGCGATCGGAGATGCGGCGTAATGTACACCACAAAAACATCCTCCGAATTCATCAAAGTCAGCAAAACTAACCCTTGCCCTCTTTGCGACAAACCAGATTGGTGCAAAACCTCCCCAGATAACACAGTTGTGATGTGTCCGCGCACCGACACCGCACCGACGGGATGGAAGCGCATAAAGGACACGGTAGACGGACACGGGATTTACAAGCTAGAAACTGAGGACAATTTTGAAGCTCAAGTCAGCGGCCGCCGTCCTACGAAGAAGGTTAGCAAAGCTAAAGTATTACCTGTTCCGGCTGTTCCAATCGGGTTGAAGCTTGCCAAAATTGAAAATGCAGCGGCACCGGAGCGCCAGCCGATATCCGACACGCTCTGGTCGATTGTTAAAAAGCAAATTCTTAAAGAAACACCAGGGACAAGCCGTGAGACTGTCTGGGAGATTGCCTACTCTTATGGTGACGACAAAACGGTATACCGCGCAGAATGGGCGGATATTACCAGCGCCAAGGGATACCGCAAAACATACCGTCAGAGTCACGTTGATGACGGATTGGTGGAGTGGAAGAAGGGTAAAGCAGTTTGGAAAGCTTACCGGATCGACGAAGTGTTAGGAGTTCTCGGCGATGCACCCATTAACGAGCCTGCCGTTCCGCTGATGGTAGAAGGGGAGCCAAACGTTGAGACGGCCCGATCGCACAGCATCGCCAGCATTACCCTGCAAGGCTCAAATTGGTCTGAGGAACAAATCAAGGCAGTCGTTAAGGAATTGCAAGAGGTCAACTGTCGGGCGCTGCCTTACCTATACGACAACGACGAGATCGGCCGCGCAAAAGCCGACAAGATTAAATCGGCGTGCGATCGACTGCAATTCCCCTGCTTTCTGATCGACCCAAAGGTTATATTCCCGGATATCCCAGAGAAAGGGGATATCAAGGAAATTTTGGACAATATGGACGCCGACGAATTTATTCGGCGGTTAGAGAAAGAGATTCACAGACAAGCTGCTGAGTTAGCGCGGGCGATCGAGCTTGAGGAGGAGGAGGAGGAGAAGGATGCGGGAGAAAGCGCCGACGAAAAACCTCCCAGCCCACAAGAAACAGCAGGGCAAATAGCTGAGGAGTACAGACATCAATGGAAGTTCGACAACGAACAAAAGATTTGGCGGATCTGGAACGGCAAGGAATGGCAAAGGATCGAAATAGGCAACTTTGAAACCTTGTTGATGACCGTGATTGAGGCCAAAAACATTTATTACGGGCGAGACGCCTATCTGACCGATGTACTCAAGCTCCTAACCAAAAAATTGAGAGTTGCGACGTGGCACACATGGGATAGAAAGCAATACATCAGCTTTAGCAACTACGTCTTGGACGCCAACAAAAGCAAAAGCCTAGACCATTCTCCCGGCATGGGTTTCACATCGCACTTACCATTTGAGTATAAGCCACTAAAAGCGAAAGAAATAGATACCCTCAAAACATTGCAGGAAAATTGCCCTAATACTTATTGCTGGATGAATAAAGCAATGAAGGGCGATCGGAGAAAAATCTTTAAGCTTTTGGCAGTCATCAACGGGTTGCTTAAGTTCCGGTTTTTTGACTTGCAGATGTTCGTTCACTTAATCGGGAAACCGGGAAGCGGTAAAGGGACATTTATCAGGCTGCTCCAGAAAATCGTAGGGCGAGAGAACTGGAAAGGATGCAAACTGAAGCATTTAGACGACGGCTCAACAATGGCTAGCATCATTGACAAGCAATTAGTAACCTGCGCCGATGAACGGGCTGCTACGGGTGTGGATGCCATATTGTCTCTGACTGGTGGCGATGCCATTAGCTACCGGGAAATTTACAAGCCGGCCGCCGATGCTTTTTTCTACGGCTTGTTAATAATAGGGAGCAATAATCCAATTTTTGTAGGCGATACGACAGGACTAGACCGCCGCTTATGCCTGATTCATTTCGATAATCCACTGCCCACCGCACTACGAGATTCAAAAGTAGAGAGCGAGATGGACGCCGAAATCTCCCAGCTAATCGCCGTAGCACTTGATATCCCTGACAACGAGGTCACGGAAAATATTCAAGGAATAGGCAAAAATCAGATTGCAGAATTCAAGCTCCAAGAATGGGATATGAAGCTGCAAACTAACAGCGTGGCAGCTCACTTTGATGATTGCTTGATTGTAGATCCAACAGCCTCGACAACCACAGGTAAGCTTTACGAACACTATAAAAACTGGTGTGACTCCAATCTCAAGGCAGTTTCTCACATCAAGTATCCCAAGATGCTTGCGGAACTGTGCAATGACTACCTCGAATTAGGTTCTATCAGTTGGAAGCGCTCCGGTGGCCGTAGTTGGTTTGAGGGCCTGAGACTGCGAGATCAGGCAGAATCACTGCCTACTCATTCTGATTCACTTTCAGCACTTATCCCGCAAAATTTACCCACTGATACGGGGTTTGACGGGGTTACAACGGGGTTACAACGGGGTTCAAAACCCTTGCTAGACGGGAATTACAGCAATTTACGGGGTTTAGATGCTCAAAACATTTCAAATAATTTATCGAATTCTGCATCACCCGAAAAAACACACGAGACAAACGAGCAAAGAGAAATAGCAGAAATAGAAAAAGTATGTTTTAACCCCGTTAACCCCGTCAACATCTCACAACCCTTGCCAGTCGAGGATTTAAACCCCGTAATAAACCCCGTATCAACCCCGCCAGAACCCCGTCAAACCCCGTCATCGGAACCAACAGCACAACCGATCGCCCCCTCGGAGCCAGAAACAGCACCGCCGACAGTCGCCCCCCCGGAACTGCAAACTGCACCAACAACACCGGAGACAGTGCCAGCCCTGCTAATTGAAAGAGTAAAAGCAGCGCAAACTTGGGCTGAGGTCGAAGCTGTGTGGGGTGGAGATTTGGAGCTCAAGAAGCAAATAAAAAGCCAGCTCCCGATCGCAGAACTTAACAGAGTTGGCAAACTGTGCAAACAAGCTCAAAAGTCGCAGGCGCTGGTGCTATTGCAGGAATATGCTGAGCGTATTATGGCGGCGATCGGTTTTAAATCTCCAGCCGTCGGCAGTGCGATTTCCCAAGACATTCAAAAATCCATCGCTGCTGGTGAATTTTCTAGCGCTGAACTAGCGGAGTTTGTTGGAGTTGAGATATATCAAGCGTTTACCGTTTTGCGTTTGCCAAATGAAGAAGAGTCCGAGTTAGTTAAGTTTGTCCGGGTCGCGATCGCCAGTAATGACGCAGAGACAGCGAAAAGTGTTTTGAGTTCGCTCAAAGAGGTTTGCAACTCCGGTGCCGCCGATCGTCAGAAAGTTTGGAACAGCTTGGCCGAATCCGAACGGGTAGCGTTCAAAGCGCTGGTTCAATAGGGTGCGGTAGCCGGCGTCGATCAGCTACCAGTCCCCAGCGGTTGCCCGCGCAATTAAACGAGATTTAGATCGTGCGATCAACGCTGGCAGCATCACAGCAGCCGATGTTCTGGCGATATTCGGCGCGACCCAATTTGCAGAGTTTCAGCGACTTAGAGTTCTCCGGTTCCAGCCGGAAATCCAAAATCTAAAATCTAAATTTGCGGCTGTGTCCGTCGTTTAAAACGGGCGATCGGGTGCGAGTTCGATCGCCAAAAAGATGTCGCCATTATTGCCGAAGTCATCAGTCAAAATCCTCGGTTAGCAAAGATTTGGACTGATATAATGGAGGTAGAAAAGGTTAGTAAAAGTTAGCAAAATTTAGGTTTTTGAGCTGATGGCAAAGGCAAGCGTATCATCAGTCCGCAAAATTTCTCTGGCGGCAGAACTGACTTTTGACGGGCTAACCCAAGAAGCCATTGCTCAAAAATTGGGGCTGACTCGATCGCGAATCAGCCAGATGAAGTTAACCGAGACTTGGCAGCAGACGATCGAACGCTTAGAAAATCTCAAACAAAAAGCCGAGGCCGAAGCTGAGAAACGCCAGCAACTGCTTTACAGTAGTGATGCCGATCGACGGTTTGAACAGGGCCGCCAGATGGTACAAATTAGCGTCGTTACCTATACCAAGCTAATGTCAGTCATCAACGGAGCCCTCGATGTGGCGATCGCTAATCCCGACAAATCCGCAGCGATCGAGCAAGTGCGAACTGTGGCCCCGCTAATCAAAGCTGCTGTGAGCTTGGCTCAGGAAGTGTACGGCCGCAACTATGACGAACTGGAGGCGCTGAAGATTTTGGCTGATGCTGGCTGGTTGCCCCGATCAATATTGAAGCTCGCAAATGATGAAACCGCAAAGCTCAAGGCAAATATTCGGGAAGCTTTTATGGGAATCTTGCCCGATCGCCCCGATGAACAGCGAGGCCGGGGATTGACCCCAGAGACGGCCGCACTTCTTCGATCGCACATCCTAGGCATCCAGCCGCCGGAGATGGGAGAAGAGGAAGCGGAGTTTAATTTACTTTAATTTACTTTATTTAACTTTATTTGACTTTATTTGACTTTATTTGACTTTATTTGACTTTTAGCCCGATCGCCCGCAGCTCCCGACAATCTGGGACTGGGTGCGGACTAAATACACTTTTTACACGACTTGAGCGACTGTTGCGGTGTATTTAGTGTATTAATTGCAATTCTCCAGCGGGTGCGATCAGGTCAGTTATGTAGACTTTTTAGACGGTTCGATCGTCCGTGCAGGGCAAAAAGTCTACATAAGAGTCTACCTAACCCTAACTCCCCGGCGGGTGCGATCGAGGGGGAGATTACTTATATTTCCTTATATTTTGTTATTTTTCCTTATGCCTGCCCTCCACATAATGTGGAATCGACAGCCACAGGCATTACAGCTTTTGTCGTGTCGATGCTGTAGAGGAGCCCTAGATCGGCATATACTCTAAAACAGAAATCGTAAACATCCCGTAGCGAAGTTAGATGTTCGAGCAAACCTTTAGAAATATTGATGACGTTCTCAGAAAGGAGGCGGGCTGCACTACGGAGTTGGACTATACAGAGCAAACGTCTTGGCTATTGTTTCTGAAGTATCTGGATGACCTGGAACAGGAAAGGGCGCTAGAGGCAGAGCTAGTCGGTAAAGCTTATGAGTTTATTATTGATGAGGCGCATCGGTGGTCATCTTGGGCAGCACCAAAAAAGCCAGATGGCAAGGTGGATCACGATCGTGCGCTGATTGGCCCCGATCTAATTGATTATGTCAACCACAAGTTATTCCCATATTTACAGGGTTTCAAGCAACGCGCTACCAGTCCCGATACGATCGAATATAAGATTGGCGAAATTTTTAGCGAGATAAAAAACAGGTTTCAAAGCGGCTACAGTCTGCGGGATGCGCTGGAATATATTGATGAGCTACGGTTTAAATCGCAACAAGAGAAACACGAGCTATCCCATCTCTATGAAGCCAAAATCAAGAATATGGGCAATGCGGGGCGTAATGGTGGTGAATATTACACACCGCGTCCGTTGATTCGCGCCATGATTCAGGTGGTGAAACCCAAGATAGGCGATCGCATTTATGATGGTGCTTGCGGTTCGGCAGGATTCTTGTGCGAAAGTTACGATTATTTGCGTCAGGGTAATCTCACGACGAAACAGTTAGAGACACTTCAGAATAATACGTTCACCGGGAAGGAAAAGAAGAGTCTGGCTTATGTCATTGCGATCATGAATATGATTTTGCATGGCATTGATGCCCCGAATATTATCCACACCAACACGCTGACGGAAAATCTCAGTGATATTCAGGACAAGAATCGTTTTGATGTAATTTTTGCAAATCCGCCATTTGGAGGGAAGGAACGCCCGGAGGTGCAGCAAAATTTTCCGATTAAGACTGGAGAAACAGCGTTTCTGTTTTTGCAGCACTTCATCAAAATCCTGAAGATAGGCGGTAGGGCGGGGGTAGTAATCAAAAATACGTTCCTGTCAAATTCGGATAACGCTTCGCGGGCTTTGCGTCTAGAGCTTTTAAGTAGTTGCAATCTACACACGATTTTGGATTGTCCTGGGGGGACATTTATTGGGGCGGGGGTAAAAACGGTTGTACTGTTTTTTGAGAAAGGTCAACCCTTCGACTCTGTTCAAGAAATGCCTTTATTTGCTCAGGGAAAACCTTTAAATCAGGGGATGGCTACTCAGAAAATTTGGTATTATCAACTCGCTCCAGGGCGGAATATGGGTAAAACCAATTCTCTGAATGATGAGGATTTACGGGAGTTTGTAGAGTTACAGGCTACGTTTGCAGAGTCGGAAAAGTCTTGGCTGGTGGATATTGCTGATGTGGATCGGATGACGTTCGATCTGTCGGTTAAGAACCCAAATAAGGCTGAGGAATCGCTGTTACGAGAACCGCAGGAAATTTTAGATGAAATTGCAGTTTTGGATGAGGAGAGTGCAGAGATTTTGGCTGGCCTTGGGGGAATGGTATGCAGTTGACAGTTGATACTGAAAAGTTGGCAGAGGGATGGGTTAAGAAGTCATTAGCTGACCTAATTAAAATATCACACGGATATGCCTTCAAAGGAGCGGATTTTGAGAAAAGCGATGACATAACAAAGCCGATTGTTCTTACGCCAGGAAATTACTCAGAGAGCGGTGAATTATACTTCACTTCACAAAATACTAAGCGGTTAACTGGTAGTGTTCCGCCAAGTGGCTATCTGTTTGATGTAGGTGAACTGACAGTAGTCATGACGGATCTTTCTTCAAAAATGAAAATTTTAGGTAAGCCAGCATTTATTAATCAACCCAACATTCTCCATAATCAGCGAATTGGACGAATTTATTTCAAAGATAAATCCATAGTTCCACAGTTTCTTTATTACTTTTTCCGAACAAGAGTCTTTGCAGACAAAATTAAAGAAACAGCCACAGGGACAATGGTTCGACATACGGCTCCGAACAGAATATTGGCTAACAAAATTTGTGTTCCTCCTATCCTTGAACAAAAACGAATTGTGGCGATTTTGGATGAGGCGTTTGAGGGGATTGATAGAGCGATCGCCAACACCGAAAAGAACCTTGCCAACGCCCGCGAACTATTTGAAAGCTATCTAAACACTATCTTTACTCAGGAAGATAACGAGTGGGAATGGGTTAGTTTGTCTGAGATAACGACAGATATTACTGATGGAGATCATCAAGCTCCCCCTAAATCAGAATTTGGTATTCCATTTATTACAATATCGAATATAAATAAACAAAATCGGCAAGTTGATTTTTCTAATACGTTTAAGGTTCCACATGAATATTTTGAAAAGATAAAAATCAATCGAAAACCACGTAAAGGTGACTTGCTATACACGGTTACTGGTTCGTATGGAATTCCAGTGATCGTTGATTATGATATTGATTTTTGCTTTCAGCGACATATTGGGTTGATCCGACCAAATTCCGAAACAAATTCAAAATGTTTGTACTACATACTTTTATCACGTTATCTTTTGAATCAGGCTGATAAATGTGCTACGGGTGCTGCACAGAAAACTGTTTCTCTAAGTGGACTCCGACGTTTCTCTGTTCCTAAAATACCTAAACAAAAACAGGAAATAATTGTCGCTAAACTCGATAACTTATTAGAACAAATTACTCGCCTCGAAACCATCTACAGCAAAAAAATCGCTGCCCTCAACGAACTCAAACAATCCATCCTGCAAAAAGCCTTCACTGGCGAACTCACCGCAGACACCTCAAAAACTGTTAAGGAGAAGATTGCTGCATGAATGAAGCCGAAACCCGCGCCGAACTCATTGACCCTGCACTAAAAACCGCAGGATGGGGAATCATCGAAAATAGCCGCATCCGCCGCGAACTTATAGCCCCTGGTCGCTTAATTGGCAACGGTAAACGCGCTTCATCAGAATTCGCTGATTATGTGCTGTTTTATCGGGGAGAAAAACTCGCCGTCATCGAAGCCAAAAAACGCGAGTTACCTGACACCGAAGGTTTGGGACAAGCTAAAAAATACGCAGAAAAACTGGAAACCCGGTTTGCTTACTCTACCAACGGCGATCGCATCTACCAAGTCGATATGCACACAGGGGCAGAAGGCTACATCACCGAATATCCCACCCCGGATCAACTGTGGGAAGCCACCTTTAGCGAGGCAAATGAATGGCGCGATCACTTTGCTGCTATTCCCTTTGAAGACAAAAGCGGTACATGGGAAGCCCGTTATTATCAGCACAATGCCATTAAGCACGTCCTAGAAGCGATCGCACAAGGACAAGACCGGATTTTGTTAACGATGGCAACTGGTACGGGTAAAACCTTCATAGCCTTCCAACTTGCCTGGAAACTCTTTCAAAGCCGTTGGAACCTCAGCCGACAACCCACCCGTCGCCCTCGTATTCTGTTTCTAGCAGATCGCAATATCTTAGCCAACCAAGCCTATAACTCTTTCTCAGCCTTCCCAGATGATGCCCTCGTCCGCATTGACCCCAAAGCTATCAAAAAACGGGATCGAGTTCCCAAAAATGGCAGTATCTTTTTCACTATTTTCCAAACCTTCATGACTGGAAAAGATGAAGAAGGTAATCCCACTCCTAAATTCAGCGACTATCTCCCCGACTTCTTCGACTTCATCATTATTGATGAATGTCACCGGGGCGGAGCAAGTGACGAAAGCACCTGGCGGGGTATTTTGGAATACTTCTCCCCAGCAGTACAACTGGGACTAACTGCCACTCCAAAACGTGAAAATAACGCCGACACCTACGCCTATTTCGGCGAACCCGTCTACACCTACGCCCTCAGAGACGGCATTAATGACGGGTTTCTTACCCCTTTTAAAGTCAGGCAAATTGAAACCAACTTAGACGAATATATTTACAGCACCGAAGATGAATTAATAGAAGGTGCAGTAGACGAAACCAGAACCTACACCGAAACCGACTTCAACCGCATCATCGAAATCGAAGAACGCGAACGCTATCGAGTACAACTATTCATGCAGGAGATCGACCAAAAAGAAAAAACCCTAGTATTTTGCGCTAACCAAGTCCACGCCCTTGCTGTGCGTAACCTGATCAACCAGAACAAAATCAGCGCCAATCCAATTTACTGTGTCCGCGTTACCGCCAATGATGGGGAACTGGGAGAACAGCACTTAAGAACCTTTCAAGACAACGAGAAAAATATTCCCACTATTCTTACTACTTCCAAAAAGCTATCCACTGGTGTTGATGCTCGGAATGTTCGTAACATTGTGCTGATGCGCCCCATCAAGTCAATGATTGAATTTAAACAGATTATCGGTCGCGGTACTCGGCTATTTGATGGTAAAGACTACTTCACCATCTACGATTTTGTCAAAGCCTACGAACACTTCAACGATCCAGAATGGGACGGCGAGCCCCAAGAACCTGTAGCTGTCACATCTAGGCGATCGGGCGACAAGGGATTGCAAGGGTCTCCAACAAATGACACGGGCGAAGGTAACGAAAATATAGAATCTGTCAGCTCTCGAACCATCAAAATCAAACTAGCTGACGGCAAAGAACGCACCCTTGAACACCGGATGTCTACCAGCTTTTGGAGTCCAGACGGTAAACCTATGAACGCCACAGAATTCGTAGAAAGACTCTTTGGTGACATTCCTGAACTATTCAAAGATGAAAACGAATTAAGAACAATCTGGAGCCGCCCAGACACCCGTAAAGCCTTGCTAGAGGGACTGACAGAGAAGGGTTACGCCGAGGAACAACTAACGGAAATCAGCCGCCTGATTGATGCCGAGAAAAGTGACCTCTATGATGTGCTGACTTATATTGCCTATGCCTCTCCACCCATAAGCCGCCGAGAGCGCGTCCTCGCTCACAAAGCCTTAATTTTTTCTCGGTATATGGGCAAACAGCAAGAATTTCTGGAGTTTGTGCTAGAACAATACATCCAAGAAGGGGTAGGGGAACTTGATCGCTCGAAACTACCTAAATTACTAGAGTTAAAATATCACGCTGTTCGTGATGCTGTTACCCAATTAGGGAGCGTTGCGACCATCAGTGAAGTATTTATTGGGTTTCAGCAGTATTTATATTCACAGGATAGGGCAGCTTGATTAGATTCAAGCCAGTCGGCGATCGCCTCAACAGTAGCCGTCCCTTACCTCAAATCCGCAAAGTCTTACTGGTTGGGTCAAAGTCACGAACACTCAGTTGACTAACTTCGTCCCAAAACGAGGCGGTTGCAGCGCTTGCCGAGGCGATCGAACGGGCGACAGATGCCAGAGATTCGATTGCCATCGGGAAGTCGCCGGCGGAATTCGTCAGGCTCGATCGCCCGTCCTAAGCCACACTCCGGCAATTGCCGATCAAACCTCTTACTGCTCTGCTTCAGGTTTAGGTTCCTTTGGTTTTTTCTCGAATACCTGAATACTTGGCTCTAGTAGCACAAAACCGTTAGGGGTTGATTCACCCATTTTGCCACCAATAGCAGCCACCCACATGGGATAGTTGGCAGCAGCGTCCTCAAGCTTCTTCCATATTTTTGGCTTAACACTAACGGACACTACCCGACCGTCACAGTCAAGCTCAAAGGTTTTCCAGTTGTCTTTGTTAGTCTGTACGTCATTCGGAAGTTCGTTAATTTTGATGATGAGTTCAAGCTTGCCAATTGTCATAGGTAGATTCGTGGGTTTTCTGGTACTTTGTCAGCTTTGTATATTTTCCAGCCTAGGGGTTGAAACCGCTACAGCTTCATCCTGCCTTTACACTAAGCGAGCTAGTGATTAATATTGACTAAAAGACAAAAGGGGTGGCTATGTTCGATCGCACTCAATGGTTTTTGGCTGGTATGTCGATCGCACTTTCGGTTCAGTTAAGTCAGCCAGTAGAAGCAGCCGTGCCCGTTGGCAAAACCGTACAAACAGCACAAACTAATACTAAGGAGGCTGCCCACAAAGCTTTCAAAGAAGGAGTACAACTATCTCAGCAAGCAACGGCGGAATCTTTAAAAGGTGCGATCTTAGCATTATCGAGAAATGCACTGGGAGCGAAGACTGAAGAAACTCGATCGGGAAACAGAACATTTGCGGATTGGTGTCGCCAAAAAGCTAATTTGAGTCCTGAAGCTAAACATACTGTTGAGGTGCTGTTGGAGGAAGCAGCGACTACAGAGTGCGATGAGGCCGATCGGAAACTTTCGAGTCTCCCGGAACTCACTCTCGCCCACAAAGAAATCATCGATATCAAACCGCTAGCATCTTTGACTAAGCTGACTAAGCTCGACCTCAGCGAAAATCAAATCACCGACATCAAATCGCTAGCATCTTTGACTAACCTGACTTGGCTCGACCTCAGCGAAAATCAAATCAGCGACATTAAACCGCTAGCATCTTTGACTAAACTGACGGAGCTGCACCTCGGCGTAGAGGTATCGTTTCAACTACCACGCTTCTCTGATCCATTTCGATCCCCGGAGTTCACCCCCAAAAACAATCAAACCAGCGACATTAAACCGCTAGAATCCTTGACCAACTCAACTGAACCCGTTATCAAAAACAATGAAATCAGTGACATCCAACCGCTAGAATCCTTGACTAACCTGACTAAGCTCGACCTCGGTAACAATAAAATCATCGATATCAAACCGCTAGCATCTTTGACTAAGCTGACTAAGCTCGACCTCAGCGACAATCAAATCAGCGATATCAAACCCCTACAATCGTTGACCAACCTGACTGGTATCGACCTCCGCCACAATCAAATCAGCGACATTCAACCCCTACAATCCTTGACTGCAATCGGTCTGGGCGACAATAAAGTTAGAGATCTGGCATCATTCCCATCTTTGACTGATATGACTGGGCTCTACCTCGACGACAATAAAGTCAGCGACATCAAACCGCTACAATCCTTGACTAACCTGGCTTTGCTCTACCTCAACGGCAATCAAATCAGCGATATCAAACCGCTAGCATCTTTGACTAACCTGACTCAACTCTCCCTCGATAAAAATCAAATCAGCGACATCAAACCGTTAGCATCTTTGACTAAGCTGATTGAGCTCTCACTCCGCCACAATGAAATCAACGACATCAAACCGCTAGCATCCTTGACTAACTTGATTGAACTCGACCTCAGCGGCAATCCGATCGCTCCCAAAACTTGCCCTCTCAAGCCAGAGTCTATCTGTGCCTGGTAACTCTGAAAATTAGAGATAAGCTGTTCAGCATTTAAATCACTTACTTCGATTCACTGTCAGGATTAATGTGTCAACCTTATGGGTTTTAATCATACGTCGTTTAAATGCTTAACAGTTGACAACATGATGACACTTATAGTTGTACAGAAACATATGATGAATTTACCAAAGTTGATCGCACTTGCTTATACTGCAATCCTAATATTATCTGGAAATGCACTTGGAGCGAAGGCTGAAGAAACAAGATCGGGAAACAGTGGACGAACATTTGCTGATTGGTGTCGCCAAAAAGATTCTTTGAATCCTGAAACTAAACACACTGTTGAGCTGTTGTTGGAGAGAGCAAGGACTAGAGAGTGCGATGAGGCCGATCAGAAACTTTCAAGTCTCACGGAACTCAGCCTCATTGGCTATTCTATCAGCGACATTAAACCGCTAGCATCCTTGACCAGCCTGACTCTTCTCGAACTCACCGACAATCAGATAAGCGACATTAAACCGCTAGAATCTTTGACTAAGCTGACTCAGCTCGCCCTCAACGACAATCAGATAAGCGACATTAAACCGCTAGCATCTTTGACCAGCCTGACTCTTCTCGACCTCGACCAACTTCCATCGGTAGACTTACCAGCATCCCCCACGCCTAAGTTCGTCCCCAAAAACAATCTAATCAGCGACATCCAACCTTTGGAATCTTTGACTAACCTGACTTCGCTTTCCCTCGGTGGTCGTCAAATCCGCGACATCAAACCGCTAGCATCCTTAACTAACCTGACTGAGCTCCATCTCAAGGAAAATCAAATCAGCGACATCAAACCGCTAGCATCTCTAACTAAACTGAAGTGGCTCATGCTGGGTAACAATCAGATAAGCGACATTAAACCGCTAGCATCCTTGACAAACCTGGGTTGGCTCATACTGAGTAACAATCAGATAAGCAACATTAAACCGCTAGCATCCTTAACTAACCTGACTGAGCTTTCCCTCTACAGCAATCAAATCAGCGACATCCAACCTCTAGCATCCTTGACTAACCTGACTTCGTTCAACCTCAGCAACAATCAGATAAGCGACATTAAACCGCTAGCATCCTTGACTAACTTGCAGGGGCTTAGTCTCAGCAATAATCAAATAAGCGACATTAAACCGTTAGCATCCTTGACTAGCCTGACTTCGCTCAACCTCAACAACAATCAAATAGGCGACATCAAACCGCTAGCATACTTGACTAGCCTGACTTCGCTCAACCTCAGCAACAATCAGATAAGTGACATTAAACCGCTAGCATCCTTGACTAGCCTGCCTGCTCTCGCCATCTGGGGCAATCCAATCTCTCCCAAAACTTGCCCTCTTTCACCAGAGTCTAGTTGTGTCTGGGAATCACCACGAAATGAAGTACCAGTACGAGCACCAACATCCTCACCATCACCACTGCCAGAGCAAGAATCCTCACCACTGCCACTGCCGCCCAACTTTTAACCATCACCACTGCGTTAACTACAACTGGGAAACAGCAGGCGAACACTTGTGGGTTTCCCACCTAGGACTTGAAACTGGTACAGCCTCCCTTCTGAGGCAGAAGCCAGACAGTTTGCCCCTGTCTCAAAACTCCGAAGTGTGACAAATTTTGCACACTTTTGCGATCGGCTCAGGGTGCAGGGAAGGGGGTAGTGGGTTGCAGGATGAGGTATGTGAGTTGTAAGGCGAAATAAGGTCACGATACAGCCATATCCTGACGTACCCTCTGCATTTTCAAGCCCTAGGATGTGGAAATATATAAAAATCCACACAGGTTATTCCCTATGATTTTATTAATCCCTGTTTTCATGTTGGTGGTATGGAGTCAGCCGGAAAATACTGGAAATGAACCTTCCTCATGGGTCGTGCAGGAACAACGGGGCGATAGTCGACGGACATTTGCTGGTTGGTGTCGTGAAAAGGCTTCTTTAAGTCCTGAAACTGAACATACTGTTAAGGTGTTGTTGAAGAAAGCGGGAACTACTGAGTGTGAGGCGGCTGATCGACAACTTTCGAGTCTCACGCAACTTACCCTCGATTACAATCACATCAAGGACATCGAACCGCTAACATCCTTGACTAACCTGACTGAGCTCTCTCTCGACTGGAATTACATAGAGGACATCGAACCGCTAACATCCTTGACTAACCTGACTGGACTCTCTCTCGACTGGAATCCGAGCCGGGACCTCAAACCGCTAGCATCCTTGACTAATCTAACTACGCTCTCCCTCGAGGGGTATCACACTGGGAACATCGAACCGCTAGCATCCTTGACTAATCTGACTAGACTCAACCTTCGCACCAATCAAATCAAGGACCTCAAACCGCTAGCATCCTTGACGAAACTGAATCAGCTCGTCCTCGGTGGAAATCAAATCAGTGACATCAAACCGCTAGCATCTTTGACTCATCTGACCGAACTCTATCTCGAAAACAATCAAATCAGTGACATTAAACCGCTAACATCCTTGACTAACCTGGTTTTGCTCTCCCTCTACAACAATCAAATTAGCGACATCAAACCGCTAGCATCCTTGACTAACCTGGTTGTACTCTCTCTCTACAACAATCAAATCAGCGATATCAAACCGCTAGCATCCTTGACTAACCTGGCTGCGCTCGACTTCGACAACAATCAAATTGGCGACATCAAACAGCCAGCCTTGACGTCATTTATCACACTAACCCGCCTCGCTTCTGGCGGTGAGCTAGATCACATCGCGGAGAGACTGGCTGTTCGTACGCGATCACACCCACTTGCGGGTTGGTGGGAAGAGGACGATTGCTCGGATGACTTTGGGTTAGCAATTACTTCTGCAGGGGAAGGCCTCTACTCAATTTCGTTTTGTGACCCTGATAGGTGCTTTGTGCCAGGTACTTATCGACCCAATAGTCGAATAGTCGGCGACCGAAGTTATCGTGTAGTTAACAACGATACAATTGATGTTGAGGGGCGTGACGGCTTCACTCGCTTCATTCGCTGTCCATTACGACCACGCTAAGAGTCGTCAACAACAGGCTAACAAGTCGCTGCACGCCGACAACCTACAGTTTTTGGTCGCAAGCTCCCTGCGCTTCCGCTTGCGGGTGAGTTCTGGCTTTAGGTTGCCAAATGCTGATCGTTTACTGGGGTCAATTACAGCTAGCCACAGGGAACCGAAAACTAATATCCTGGTGACAGTATTCAAAATTTGTATTATCACTGCCTAGCAGCCGATCGCAAATCTCGCAGCCTCAAAACCCAAAAAGAAATTTTCAAATCGGGATTTGAGGGCAATATTTCATTTTTGCTCTGCAGGCCTGCAGCAGAAATAAAAATATCGCTGGGGTGCTTGGCTCTAATCTTGCATCTCCCCCTCTCTTACATTGAATGGCTGGGATGAACAATCTTCGTCACGGTCGGACAGAAATTTCTGTGCGACCAAAGTGAGAGCGAGAGAGGGTACTGTATAAAATTGGTTGTTGAAAACTAGATTCTTGCTTTCCCTAATTTGCAAGCTAGCGGTTTCTTTTAAAATCCAACGCCAGAATTCAACCGCAACTCTCGTACTTTGTCTCGAAAGCTAGATTGTTGGGGCTGATTTGCTTGCCAAGATGTTTGATGCACCGTTGCCTGAAAATTGCACCCCACTTCTAAAAGCTAGAGAGTTAAATAAAAATCAAAAATATTCTGTATCCTGATGAAGCTGCAACGCTTACAAGCGCTAGGCAGGGAAATGCTCAAAACATCTCATCAAGCAATTCCGTAACGTCTCTTTGGTCGCGGCCGCGATTATCGTCATACACCATCAAGGTATTTAAATTCTTGTGCCTGCTTAACTTCTGCACCTTCCGTACATCCCCGTCTGTTGCGTCCAGTGCCGCCGTGATGGCCGAGTGACGGATGCGGTGAGGTGACATTTGCTTTTTAATACCAGCACTTTCACAGTGACGAACAATGATTCTTCTCAAGCCGTCGCCCGTCAGCCGATGACCTGTATTAGCAAAGTCGAGAGCCGTAAATAGTGGGGCATCTTGAGAGGAATTGCCGCCCCTGGCGTCCAACCAGTCGGCGATCGCCTGCACTGTCGCAGAACCTAAATCGATAATCTCAGCTTGCGTCCCGCGTCCCTTCCCAAAAATCCGCAAAGTTTTACCGGCCGGGTCAAAGTCTCGAACGTTCAACTGACTGATTTCGTTTCGCCGCAAAGCATTACCCCACAGCAGCCGGAGCAAGGCATAATCACGCTTCCCGGATAAGTTTGTGCGATCGCACTGCTGCAAAATCCGCTCAAAAGTTGGTCGGTCAACCCCAGTTGTATCGCGGTAGGAAGTGACTTTCTCCCCCTTAATGTCCCCTAGCGCATAATGACACGCGCCCAGTTTGCGGCCCATCTCCACCAACGACTTGATAGCTGCCAGCCGCCGATTAACAGTCGCTTCCTTAAGTCCCTTGTCGATCAGCTTAGCTTTGTACTTCAACACCACCGAAACTGCTTGCCGTTCTTCCAAGTGCAAGAATTCCAAAACGTTATCAGGCACGGCGGGCATCCCCGTCATAGTTTGCAGAAAGTCGTTGACATCACGCTCATAGGCGCGGCGGGTATTTTCGGAGCGCTTGTCGGCAAGTAATTGTTTGAGCACGTCAGGGTCAGTGTCTAAAGAGTCGAAATATCTCTCAATTTTCGCATCAAGAGAAGATTCAAGGCGGGCGATCGAAAAGTCGGTGTTATTCATGATTACGGTCTTGATAATAGAAGTTTACGCGAACACGTCAGTAAAAAGCAACCCCATCCTTTTGGAGATGGGGTCAAGATATCTAGGCGGCAAACCTTAACATTTTTAGCTGAGCTAAGGCCACCGATTGATTTTCGGATTCAAGAAGCAAGACCGGAATATTTTCGCCAGTCCTGGGGTTGAGCTGCCGCGCTATAACCGCCGCGTGGTACTGAAGATGGCCGGAGACAACTTTATATCCGCTGGTGTCCCGCACTACCACGGGAGGAATTGCAAAACCGCCCAGCGTCAAGCTCAGTTCGCCAAGCAGTTCGAGCTCGTTTCGATCGAAGTTACTGGCTGAAATATCAGACTTTATCCGCGCAACTGGGACGATCGACAGCATCAACTTTTTGGCTGGCATCGGCTGAACCCGCCCGCGTCCGTTATCCCCACGGTTCGGCGGTTCGTTGTCAGTCCCGATAGCTGCGGGTGCTGTTTTTTCGGCTGAAAGTGTTGCGGGTGCGGGTGTTGAAGGTGTTGCGGGTTTTGGTGTTGCGGGTGCTGGTGCGTCGGTTTGTGCGATCGGCTTTTCGATTTCAGCGACAGCTTTTTCGGCTTCTGCTTTAGCTTGTGCCAGTGCCTCATAGCAGGAGATTGTCGCTTCCCAGTGGCCTCGTTTTACGTCGGAGGCGGTTTGGGAGACGGCACAGCAGTAGCGGTTCCCGTCAATGTGCCGTGCAAAAGGGCAGTCAGCACAGGTAAAGGATGCGGGGGCGGTGTCGATCGTCGTGGCAGTCTGTGTTACTTTCATATCAAGTCCTTCTTTGGGCTAGCCACCGCCTTTGGCCTCGTAAACTTTGGGCGGTGGTTTGTTTTTGGGTAAGCTTGTCTTACCTCTATGTCTTACATTATCGCAGCTTGTTAGACAGTTGTCAATAGTAGTTAGACAAAATGTTAGACAAAATAAGACAAGAGTAAGGCAAGTGTAAGACAGAGGTGAGGTGTGGTCTTACGCTTGCCTTAGTTTGTACTCTGGGTTAGGCGGTGGCATCCCAGATATCAGCCTGTGTGACGAGTGCTTTTAACCTCGCTGCGATGCTTGCCCGCGTCCCTTTTGTGTCGGTTCCCTTTGCTGATGCCAGCTTGCGGATGTTCTGAATCGACATTTTATTAAGCAGTCCCTCGATGTCGGCTGCTGTTGTTGTCGGTGTCGGCTCGATCGGCGCTGCGGGTTCCGGTGCTGATGCAACTTCGACATCAATAGCTGGCTCAATCTCTGGCGTGGCCGCTGGTTCCGGCGCTGTCGGCGCTGTCGGTTCCGGTTCGACTGTTTCCGCTGGTGCGGCGGGTTCCAAGAATGCGATCGCGTCAGTCCCGAACTGTGCCTCAACCGCCGCCTTAAACGTGCCAATTTCGGCGGGATCTACATGATTGAGCATACTCAGCGCTGTCCCGACTTGTGCGAGTGCGGACTGGCAAGCTTGCTCGACTGATAGGAGCTGCTGTTGATGTTCTTGGAGTTCGCTGAGATTGGCTTGTAGGGCTGCAATCTGGGCGTTAGTCGTTTCGATTGCTGTAGCGATTTGGTTGAATTTGGCGGCGAGTAATTGCATGGTTTTTT